>JABJBP010000062.1 GCA_018665815.1 Rhodospirillaceae bacterium | reverse complement strand
TTCCGTCGCCAGCGCCGGGCCGAGCGTCGGTAACGGGAAATCATCACTGCCGAACCGCGTACCGCCCAACCCCTTGGCACGGAGCTGGTTCAGTGCTTCGTCAAGTTCAACAATATGCGCATCGGTGAAATGATATATCCAATCGTCGGACCGGCGATACTCATCCGCCATCCAGACCGAGGCTTCGCTCACGGGGTCTTTCAAAATATCCATCTTGGCACCCTATTTCAGCAATCTCGATTTTAACGATCTCGGCGCCCGTGTCAGCCCCCCAAAGTCCAACATGGCTAACATGCCCACATACAATTTTACTTAACGTGTTCAGGCTATTGTAAAGTTCGTGAGGCACAGTGCACGAATACGATCCAACAACTCAATGAGCAATCCATCCATGCCGCTTCGAATGATTTCCGTCGTTCTTGCTTTTGGCCTGATCTGCCTAACGCTTGGCCTTGCCGCCCCGGCCCAGGCGCAAACGCCATTTACGTTGGAATGGAAGACGAAAATGAAATTCGGCACGGTGGCCTCGGATGAGGCCGCCGGCGGCACGATTGTCCTCAGTCCGGCCGCCGACACCACCACGATCACCGGCAGCCTGACGGACTTCGGCGGCACCATTAAACGCGGCAAGCTTAGGATTACAGGCGGCAATTCAAAAGCTTTCGTCATCGTCTCATGGCCATCATCGTTCACCATCCGCAAGGGCACGTCTACACACGTCATGACCGTCAGCAATATCACCATGAACCTGACCAATCCGGTCAAGTTGTCCAATTCGGGTGCGAAGACGATCTATTTCGGCGCCACGTTGACCATCGGCGCGGATCAGAAAAAAGGCACCTATAACGACGAAGGTGGGTTTACCATCGATGTCAATTATCTGTAGCCGATAATTATTACCGGTGCATCAACACCTGCAGGCACGAAAAAGCCGGCGAAACGCCGGCCTTCCCGTCGATATCAAACAAGGAAGGCTAAGCATTTATTACCGGCATCGACGTGCACACACCAATCGACTTTGCGGTGGCCACGGGCACACTGGAAGACCCCTTCTGGATCACCCATCCGGAAGGTGTTTCCGTGATCCTCAGGCCGGGCGTTACCGGCACGGTCGACTTTCCCGTGGTTTCAACCGGGGAAATCGACGGTACCGTCTATCGCCGTAAGGGTGACTGGTCCGATCCGGTGGCCGACGCCATCGTCCAGTTGGTCAACGATAAAGGTAAGATCATCAAGGAAACCAGGACCGCTTATGACGGGTTCTATCTTATTGATTTCGTCACGCCGGGTGGCTACACGCTGCGTATTGATCCGGAACAGATCAGCCGTTTGAAACTTGATGAACCGGAGCAGCAATCGATCAAGATTGAAGGTGATGGGACAATCATCAATGGGCTCGACTTCTTCCTCGAACTGGCCCGAAGAGAGCACTCATTCCGGGTTCTTCTGACATCATTCTTGACCCGTGATGCTGCACTGAAAGCCTGGGCTGAATTGCAGCCCAAGGTGCCCGAAGAGTTCCAATCCCTGAAACCCATGGTCTCCGTTCAGGACATGGGCGGCGAGAAGGGTGTCGTCCATAACTTGTTTGTCGGGCCGATAAAGAAACGCGACGACGGCAAACGCCTGTGCATTAACGTGCGCGAGCTGAAGGGCCAAATTTGGTGCAATCCGCTGACGATCCAAGCACGCTAAGGCTCAGTTTGCTGGACCACCCATCATCATAATGGCATATTGAGGATGCTTGAGACGGAGACAGCCCCCGTGCGAACAGCCCGCATGAACATTCACCGCTGGGTTTCCATATTCCTCGTTGCCGCCGTGGCGCTGCATGGCGTATTGCCAATGGCGCAAGCCGGGACCGGTTCGATGCCGGCGCCCGAGGCCGGCTCATTGGAAGCCGCCCTCCGCGTCATTTGCACGGGTCATGGGACGCAGCCATTACCGAGCGAACCTGATCAACAGCCTTTAGGCCTTGGCGACGAGTGCCGTTCCTGCCCCCTGCCCTGCAGCCAAACTCTATTCACTCCAACCACACATCTCGTCCGCCTCGACAGCACCGAGCGCCTCTGGGCACCCTTCCCTCTTCGCAATCTCTTTCATCCAAGGATACACGTCTCCGGCACAGGTTCGCGGGCCCCACCGCGCCTCATGGGTTCGACGCTTTGAACTTTTGACGCCGCATTTCAGCGGCATTTTTGAATTCCAGGAGACACGAAATGAAACGATTATTTTGGGCTATCCCTATGTCCATTCTGATAGCCACCAGCGCCGCCCAAGCGGATGCCGGACACAAGAAACACAAGATGGCCACGAGCCAAGAACAAATCATGGTTGCGCACCCGTGGGTGCGCGCCACACCGCCACGCGCCAAAAACGGTGCTGCCTATCTGAAAGTCACCAATCACGGCAAGACGGTTGAGAAAATCATCTCGGCCAGCACGCCGGTGGCAAATAAAGCCGAAATCCATACGCATTTGAATGAAGCCGGCGTCATGAAGATGCGCCATGTCCCGTCTCTTGATATCCCCGCTGGCGGCTCGATGACATTCGCGCCAGGCGGTCATCATGTCATGCTGATCGGATTGAAGAAGACGTTGAAGGTCGGCGACAAAGTGGCGATTACGCTGGTTTTCGAAAAAGCCGGAAAAATAACATTCCACGCCGACATCACCAAGAGTGGCGCTAAGATGGGTCGAGCCAAGGTCATAATCCACAGTGTTACGCCCGATGGGGTTGGCGGCCCATTGGGCACCATCATCCTTTCAAATTCCACTGAGGGGCTTATTGCGACGCCGCATCTGAATGGACTAAGCGCCGGCAAACATGCTTTCCATGTCCACATGAACGGTGATTGCAGCCCGGGTATCAAAGACGGCATCGCCGTCACCGCGCTGGCGGCCGGCGGACATTACGGACACATGGCCAAGCATGGTCACGGTCACACCAAGAAGCATGAAGAACCTCACAAGATGGCTGGCGACATGCCGGACCTCACTGTCGGTGCTGACGGCAGGTCCATGATGGCCGTCGTAAAACCAGGACTCACCATGGCGGAAATTCGCGGCCGCGCCTTGATGATCCATTCGGGACCGACAATGGCCCACGGGAAACATGCGGGCGGCGACCATCGTATTGCCTGCGGCGTTATTCCCAAATAAACCTCGCTCGGGCAAGTGTTTGATTGTCGATGGCGCGCCCTTTAAGGTGCCGCGCCATCGACAGTGCCCTAATACGAGGAGAGACGCGTGGACGCCGATACATATGGAAAACTGAGGCTGGGCATCCCGAAGGGGAGCCTCGAGAAAGCCACCATTGAATTGTTCAACCAGGCCGGCTGGACGATCACACCGCGTTCGCGCAATTACTTTCCGCGGATCGATGATCCTGAAATTGAATGCGCCCTCGTGCGGTCGCAAGAAATGGGCCCGTATATCGCCAGCGGCACCCTGGACGCAGGACTTTGCGGTATCGACTGGGTGATGGAAACCGAAACCGAAGACGACGTCGAAGTCATTTCCGACCTCGTGTATTCGAAGGCTTCCGATCAGAAGGCCCGTTGGGTACTTGTCGTCACCGAAGATAGCCCGATCCAATCCGTCGAGGACCTGGAGGGTAAAGTCATTGCCACGGAACTGGTCGGTTTCACCAAGCGCTACCTCGAAGAACGCGGTATCAATGCCAAGGTTGAATTTTCCTGGGGTGCCACGGAAGCCAAAGTCGTTGAAGGCCTGGCCGACGCTGCCGTTGAAATTACCGAGACCGGATCGACCATCCGCGCCCATGGGCTGCGCATGGTCTGTGATCTGTTGTTTTCGCACACCGTGCTGATTGCCGGCAAACCGGCGGTTGCTGATGATTGGAAGAAAGCCAAGATCGATCAGATCGCGCTGCTTTTGGAGGCCGCGCTATCGGCGCGTCACAAGGTCTTGTTGAAACTCAATGTCGCAGCGGAAAACTTGGCCGCCGTGCTCGAATTATTGCCAAGCTTGCACGCGCCGACTGTTAATCAGTTGGCAGATGCGGAATGGTCGGCAGTCGAAACGGTCGTCGATTCCCATGAAGTCCGGACCTTGGTGCCGCGCCTCAAGGCGGCTGGCGCCGAAGGAATCTTGGAACTTGATCTAAAAAAAATGTGTTGAGACCGACGCCGGCAGATACGCCGATGCCCTGAGACCTTGGTTTCCGTTGCCCCCTCGCTCATAATCTCAGGGGATGCGAGAACGAGGAACCAATGGCGCAACGTCGCCAGAAACAATTATTTTCACGATGATCCAATTTTGGTCGCGGCGCATGTGGCTGATCGTGGGACTGACCGTTCTGGCTGTCGCGCCGAGCGTCGAGGCGCGACAAATTCAGATGACCAGTGGCGTCGAGCACATCCATACTCACCATGGCGGAGGATTGACCGCCGTTGCCTTCGCGCCACCCGCATCCGCCAGCCCTGCCCATTCGCGTCCAAATTCCGCCATCTGGCCATGGGCCGGGGCCACCGGGATCGTTTTGATCTTCTCATTGCTGGTATATTTCGGCCGCCGGAAGCCCGCCGAACTTCAGGCTGCCGTCAAAGACGCAACGGCTGCGTTGCAAAAAAGTCAATCGGCGTTGCAGCGCACGGAAGAACTCTATATGCGGGCCACCCGGGCCGGCAAAGTCGGTGTCTGGGACTGGAATCTCGAAACCGACGAAATTGCGTTTTCACAGGAACTGGAACGCATGCTGGATTGCCCCGAGGGCGAACACATCACCAATTTCGAAGATTTTAAAAACCATGTCAGCGCTGGCGACGCCGACCGCCAGCGCGCCGAGGCCCTGACGTATCTGGCTAACGATACGGCCGAGGATTTCGTTTCTGAATATTCTCATCAATCACCGAACCGTGAAATCCGATGGTTCGTTACCCGGGCGAATACCCTTTATAATCAGACTGGCAGAGCCGTCGGTCTCACGGGGACGGATACGGACATCACGGAAACCAAAACCGTGCAGGACGAATTAATCAAAGCCAAAGAGCAAGCCGAAGCCGCAAACCGGACGAAGACGGATTTCCTCGCAAACATCAGTCATGAACTCCGCACACCGCTCAATTCGGTGCTCGGGTTTTCCGAGTTGATTCGCTCCGAGACGTTTGGGCCGGTGGGCAATCCCAAATACCGCGAATATGCTGACGACATCCACGGCTCGGGTGCCCATCTGCTTGAGGTCATCAATGAAATACTCGATGTCTCAAGGGTCGAGGCAGGCGCCCTGGACTTGCACGAAGGACAAGTCGACCTGGCGGCGGCATTTGAGACCTGCCTGACGATGATCGTCGAGCGGGCCGACAAGGGCGGCATTACCGTTGATATGAAAATCGCCGACGGATTAAGCGCGGTCCGGGCCGACGATACACGCCTCAAACAAATTATTTTGAATTTACTTTCCAACGCCGTAAAACTCACCCCGCCTGACGGTCGAATTACCTTGGCTGCCGAATTGGGCGAAAATGGCGACCTGCTGATCTCCGTCAGAGATACGGGCATCGGCATCAACGCCCGTCATTTCTCGCACATTTTCGAGCCCTTCGTCCAAGTGGAGAATGTCCTGCAACGTTCCCACGAGGGCTCAGGTCTCGGCCTCACATTGGTTCAGTCACTGACCCGCCTCCACGGCGGCACCGTTACGATTGACAGTCAGCCGGGCGAAGGCAACAGCGTCACCATCCAACTACCGGCCAGCCGGTTGGTTGACGTTTCTACGTAGCGCCGTCTAGGAGACTTCCCGCATCGCCGCTTCGGCCATGTCTCGAAGTTTGGCACGCTGAATTTTAGTACCATTGGCGCTGCGGGTGACGGGGAATGCATCAACCGAAATGATTCTGACCGGTGTTTTGAATTTCGCCCGCCGCCCGCCGACATGCGCGATGATCGCAGCCTCGTCCACAACCTCGCCACCGGCCGGTTCCCATTGGGCGTGGCTACGGCGACGACCTCGGCGTCGCGAACCGAAGGATGATCAACCACCGCAGTTTCGATTTCCGCCGGCGCCACCAAAAACCCCGATAGGCGCAAGATGTCACTCATCCTTTGCAGATAAGTGGACGCATTGTCCGGCTCGCTATAACCGAGGTCACCGGTACGCAAGTAGCCGTCGTCGGTCATCGCCTGGCGGGTTGCCGCGTCGTCGCCGAAATAGCCGGCAAACATGTAGGGGCCTTTGACTTCCAACTCACCGGCCTCGCCATCGGGTAAAAGTGCCCCGCTTTCAGGGTCGCGGGCGCGGACAGCGGCGCCGGCACTGACTAAGGTTCCCCCGGCCCGCTGGCGTTCGGCCTCGTCTTGGTCCAGGCGGCGTGCCGCGAAAAGCGCAAACACCTCGCTCATGCCGAAAGGCGCCAGCATCGGCCCGCTGCGGGCCTCGGAGTGCGCCGGCAAATCACTAAGCCACGAATTAAACCCCGCAAACATGCAATAACGGAGATCAGGGAACGGCACATCCGCGCGGTCATGTTCAAGCATTCGGTGGATCAGATCATCGGAGGCAAAGAGATGCGTCGCCCGTTCGGTAACGCAAAGACTTACAGCTTCGGTAATGTCGATCGCGGACGGCATGATAATCTTAGCGCCCGCCGCCATCGCTGCCATCACCTGCACAAACCCAAAAATGCCGCAAAACGGCAACAATTGAAGGCTGACATCCGACCCGGCGCGCAGATCCAGGGTTCGCGCCACGTCGCCGGCATGGCCGACGACGGATGATTGCCGGTGCATGGCGAACTTCGGTAGCGACGTGGTTCCCAACGTCGTGAAAATATTGGCGATGTCATCCGGCCCGCCAATGCACGCTTCCATCGGCGGCGATGTGCACAGCGTACTGAATGCACACACCTTCACGGCCGGCCAAGACGGCCCACCCATCGCTTCTGAAGTGGCGTCATCGCCGCAAAGAATCAAATTACGAAGCGCCGGCATGGCGTCAGCCGAAATTTTGGACAGTGTCGCCAAATTGTCGCCAGCCCGCACCGCAACCAACATCGTCGCCCCGGACCGACCGACGATGTCAGCAATCTCGGGCGCTGAGAAGCGTGTATTGACGGCCACCAAAATTGCACCGAGACGTGCAGTGGCGGCGTAAAGGCTCAGATATTGGGGTATATTCGGCAGCCAGGCGGCAATCCTATCACCGGGTTCGATCCCCAACCCCTTAAGCCCGTTGGCAAGGCGTCGGGCCTGGACCGCCAAGTCTTCGGCACCAAACGCCGTGCCGTCACAAACGAATGTGCAGCCTGCCGTTGCCGCATCCAAAAACAGCTCCGGTATGCTCGCCATGGCTACCGCCCTGCTGCCGATCAGATGACGTTTTTCTCCCGAAGCCCGGCGATTTCATCATCGCCGAAACCCAAGTCGGCCAAGACTTCATCCGTGTGTTGGCCGCGGTCCGGGGTCGGCATGCCGGTGCGCGGTTGGTAGCGGCTGAAGTTCAATGGCGTTGCCAAAAGATCCAAATCACCCAGCGTTTCGTGATGGACGGGATGGCGCAGGTTCAAGTGTTGAACCTGCTCATCGGCGAACACCTCATCGATGGAATAAATGGGACCGCAGGGAATACCGGCGCCGGACAACACCTCAATCCACTCCGCCGATGTGCGCTTAGCCGTATGGCCGGCGATGGCCGCGTTGACGGCAACCCGATTTTCAGACCGCGTCCCGCCATCGGCGAAATCCGGGTTTTCGGCCATCTCCGAGTCTTCGAATATCTCGCACAAACGTTCCCACATAATATCGCCCGATGCCGCGATATTGATATGCCCGTCCTTGGTGGCAAACACGCCGGTCGGGATTGAGGTCGGATGATCGTTGCCGGCCTGGGGGGCCACTTCTTCGGACATGGTCCAGCGCGAAGCCTGAAAATCCAGCATGGAAATCATCGATTCCAACAAAGACGTATGGACCCACTGCCCCTCGCCGGACGTTTCGCGCTCAAGAAGTGCGATCAAGATGGCGATGGTGGTGTAATTGCCGGACGACAAATCCGCCACCGGAATACCAACCCGCACCGGCCCCTGGCCCGGCAGTCCGGTAATCGACATCAACCCCCCCATGCCTTGGGCGATTTGGTCAAAGCCCGGGCGCTTGGCATAAGGGCCATCCTGCCCGAAGCCCGAGATTGAGGCCAAAATGACGCGCGGATTGACGGCCTTCAGGGCCTCATAGCCGATGCCCAGGCGATCTTTCACATCGGGCCGGTAGTTCTCAACCACGACATCGGCCTTGGCAACCAGCTTGAACAATATCTCACGGCCCGCGTCCTCTTTCAGATTCAAGGTCAGGCTGCGCTTGTTGCGGTGGATATTCTGATAATCCGGCCCGGTCCGCGACCCGCCCATGCCCTTCGCCTTATCGACCGACGATGGCGCCTCGACCTTGATCACGTTGGCCCCCCAATCTGCTAAGTGACGCACCGATGTGGGCCCTGAACGGACCCGGGTGAGATCAATGATGGTGAAGCGCGACATGGGGCCCTGATAGTCGGTCATTTCGAATTCCTCCTTGAGATTGAGAGGAAACTATCACGCTCCCTCGACCCTGCCAAATTGGCAAAATTGACGCGGGGATTGACCCTCGCCCAGCCAGTTCCCATGTTATAATCAAACCATATATCCCAGACGCAGGAGGCCTGCCATGCCGGAACCCGATCCAGAATTCGCCGAGATTGCCGCTGCTCTCTCTGACTATTTTGACGGGATCTACGAAAGCGACACGTCCAAACTCGACCTAATTTTCCACGCCGAAGGCCAATTAACCTCGGTCACCGAAGGCGACCTGGTTTACATGTCGAAACAGGATTACCTGGAATTGGTCGCTGGCCGCGCCTCACCAGCCAGCCAGGGCATGAAACGGTTCGACAAAATTGTCGCCATCGACATCGCCGGCCCCGGCGCGGCCACGGCAAAAGTCGAATGCGCAGTGCCGCCGAAATATTTCACTGATCTGCTGACGATGATCAAGGTCGACGGCAAGTGGCAGATCATCAACAAGACCTTCCATTACATGCTGCATGAGTAATTCGCGCCGACAAATCGGCAATCAGTGCCGCCACAATCAATGCCGGGCGTAGTCTTCCGCCATCCAACCACGCACGACTTCCAGGGCGCGGTCGGGATGGTCATTCGACAAGCTTGCGGACCTTGTTGACCAGCGAATGACTGATCTGCCTCTCAATGCCGGCCACATCGATACGCACCGCATCAACCTCCGCCAGGACGATATCTGACGGCGTACACGGGTTCGGCGGTGCGACGGTCGCATTCGAGGCTTTAGAATTTTACTGCGGGACCATCATTGGGATCGCCATTATTCCCTGTCGATGGCGTAAATCTAGCACGGCCAGCGGTCGGGAGTCCCAGGGGCTCTAAACGGACCGGACAAAAAAAACCGCCCGGCGAATGACCGGGCGTTAAGGGGAGACCTTGTGGATATGGTGATAATCTTATGCATAAAGGCGCCCCGGCGCTGTGACCGCCATCACAGGTCCGAAATT
>JABJBP010000061.1 GCA_018665815.1 Rhodospirillaceae bacterium | reverse complement strand
CTGTCTTGGAAAATATCCCCGGCAACCTCGGTGAGGCCAAGAGCATCGTCAAGCTCCCGATAAGCGAGCAACCCGGCGTCAGAGGTGATCTTGGAACCGTGGAATTCAAGCTTCAAGCGGCGGTCAAAATCGACCCGAAGGCCGTCCCGTTTCGATTCACCCATCGGGTGTGCCATGCGAACCACTCCATTAACACCTCAACGTATTGAAACTTATAGCAGAATCTCCATCTAAGGGCATCGAAAATCGAGTTCACTTGGGAAATGGGGGATAAAACTTGAGGCAGCTTTGGAAACTATCACGGCGGCGGCGCCTGGGGCCCAGGACGACGCTATCGAAAAGTTTAAAGAGCTTGCCCATGAAATGCGCGGTTTCGGCGGGACGTTTGATTACAACCTGATCACCGCAATTTCAGATCAGTTGTTTCGTGTCATGGAACAGTTCAAGGGCATCAATGCCCAGCAAGCCATGATTATCAAAGTTCATATTGATTCCATGAAAGTTGTTTCCACCGAGCGCATCAAGGGCGATGGCGGTGAGCGTGGAGAACAGGTCATGTCCGGCTTGCGAAGCGTCATCGCAAAGTTTACCTGAGCATTATCTATCCAAACAGGTCCGGTTGCCGAGGCGGCGGCGGGACATCTTCTTCAGCTTCCAAGTTTAAATCGGCACGGTTCAAGAACCCACATACCTCGGCGAAGGGCAGGGCGTTGTCCAGCCACGCGGCCTCGGTGTTGGCTGCAAGAATCACCGGCATACGGTTATGAATATCCGCAACGCTGGGATGTGGCGATGACGTGACGATAGTAAACCGGGTGCCGTCGGTCAGCCCCGCAAAAGCGAACAGTTCGTTGTCCGCCAGGGATATCCGGTTCTTGAAACGTGCTTTGCCGTCGCGCCGCCATTCAAAGTAGGCGCTGGCGGGAATCAGACAGCGGCTTTCCAGCAGGGGCTGGAACGTCGGTTTCTCTGCCAGTGTTTCGGCCCTTGCGTTGATCAACGGCTTTGTGTCCCAGTCGACTTGAAGTCCCCACTTAAGGACTTCTGCGCCGGCCATGGCGACCGTCAAGACATCATTCGTCGGGCGGACTTCACCTTCTGTGAAATCCAAGGGCAAATCTTCAAAGCCGAACCGGCGGGCCAGATCGCGCGGTTTGGCGTTCACTTCAAAACGCGAGCACATGCGCGCATCATAGCGGCTGCGGGGCTTTTGCCATAGCCCTGGAAACGGCCCGCCGATTGGCCTAACTTCACCGCATGAATGAACAACGCAAAACCGTCGTCGTCACCGGTGCCAGCCGGGGCATTGGCCATCAGACTGCGCGCCTATTTTTGGACCGGGGCTGGCAGATCATTACGTGTTCGCGTGAAGAGGCGCCTACGGAATGCGGCCGCGACACGAATTGGACCTGCCACATTGCCACCGACTTGGGTGATTCGGACAGTGTCCAAAACTTCATTGTTGAGGCCAATAAGGCACTGGACGGGAACCCACTGCACGCTTTGATCAACAATGCGGGCATGTCCCCGAAAACGCCCTACAAGGAACGGTTGGGGTGCTTGAACGGTAATTTAGACGCCTGGCACGACGTGTTTGAGCTGAATTTTTTCGCGCCCTTGCGGTTGTCGCGGGGCTTCGCTGGTGCGCTGGCCAAGGGTAAGGGCGCCATTGTCAATGTTACGTCCATCGCCGGGCATAAGATCCATCCGTTTGCCGGATCGGCGTACTCAATTTCCAAGACCGCACTTTCCGGATTGACTCGCGAGATGGCCAACGAGTTCGCGGAGCTAGGGGTACGGGTCAATGCGGTGGCGCCGGGTGAGATTGAAACCGACATGGTGCAACCGGAATATGAGATGCTGATACCGCGCATTCCGTTGGGGCATATGGGTTCACCACAAGATGTGGCGCGCTCAATTTATTATCTGGCGTCTGATGATTCGAGTTATGTGACCGGCACCGAAGTTTGGGTGACCGGCGGTCAACACATGTTCTGAGCCGCGGTGATTTTAAGTTGGGCGGGCAGGGTAAAATTAAGGCGGGCACAAGTGCGCGGGAATGAGCCGCATGGCTAATCCAACGAATAGACAAGATAACGCGGTCCTTCTGCATCATCCTGAAGCGGTCGATCTTGGCCGCGAGAATCTTATGGGCAGGCATGCCGCCGGCGCCGGGTTCCTAGATGGATTTGCGCGCCATGCCGGAACCAGTCAATTTTATTGTCACGTTCTTTCGCCGGCTCACGGCGAAGATTTTCGCACTCGCGTTCAATCGTCCGCCGGGGCTGCGGCGCAAACCACGGCGATGATGCTTGACGAAATCGCTAGGCTGCCTGATACGGCGCGGACCTTATTTGTGCCGGACCCTTCGATTGGCGTGCATGCCTGGCGGCGGCGGTCCAACGGTGGGCATGAGTATAGTATCTGCGGGATTAATCACACGGTGTCTTCCGATGGTGCAATGGATGGCATCGGCGCTTTGCTGACATCGCCGGTGCAGCCATGGGACGCGGTCATCTGCACATCGCGGGCGGCGAAATCAGTGATCGTACGGCTTTTGGACAATTACGCCGATTTTCTCAATCAACGCGGCGGTGGCGCGTTCAAAGTTCAGGCGAAACTTCCCGTCATTCCGCTGGGCGTGGATTGCGACAGATTTGTCGGCGAAGATGACCGCCAGCGTATTCGCCAGCCGTTGCGTCGTGGCCTGGGCATTGGCGAGGACGATATCGCGGTACTTTATTTCGGGCGGTTGAGTTTTTACGCGAAAGCCCATCCATTGCCCATGTATCTGGCCTTGGAAATGGCCGCCCAGCGCACTGGAAAGCGGGTCCATTTGTTGCAGTCAGGCCGTTTTCCAAACGAAGGTATTGAGCGAGAGTTTCGCGACGGGGCCAGGCAATTCGCACCGTCTGTCAATCCCATCTTCCTTGATGGCCGGGATCAAACAGTTTCGCGCGACGTCTGGTATGCGGCCGATATCTTCACCTCGCTTTCCGACAATATTCAGGAAAGCTTCGGCCTGACGCCGATTGAAGCCATGGCCGCCGGGCTGCCCTGTGTCGTGACCGACTGGAACGGCTACCGTGACACGGTGCGCGACGGCGAGGATGGATTTTGTATCCCGACATGGTTGCCGTTGCCGGGGTCGGGCATGGATTTGATTCTGGAAAACGATGCCTTGGTTGGTGATGTCGAGCGGGACCGCAATTACAATCATTATTGCGGCATCATTAGCCAATGCACGACCGTTGATGTGAGCCGCACGGCCGAAGTTTTCACTGCATTAATAGAAAACCCTGATCTGCGTCAGCGAATGGGACAGTCCGGGCGCCAAAGGGCGCGCGATACATTTGATTGGCGTATCGTTGTCGGGGCCTATCAGGATTTGTGGCGGGAACTGGCCCATATCCGGTCAAGGACCGGGGAAGTGGCCGGCCAAAGTGCTGGCCGTCCGGCCCATCCTTTGCGCGACGATCCATTTGCGAGCTTCGCGGTTTATCCTTCCAATACCATCGATGGCGAAACGACAATTCGATTGGCGGTGGGGCCGGGTCAATCAGCAGATCAGGCTAATCAGCGCCCCGATGTGCTGTTGCAGCAGTTGCGGCGTGCCTCGATGAACGACTTCGCCGCCGCCGCTATGTTGCCACAGGAAGACATCGAAGCGTTGATCGCATTGCTGGCGCGTTCCGGCGAAATTGACGTCTTTGCGCTGGCGGAAACCTTGCCCGAGAGCAAACGGTTCCGGTTGCCGCGAACGCTTGGATGGTTGGGGAAATTGGGTGTCATTGAATTGGTAGCAGCGGGGCAGTCTGCTGTTGCCCGTGATGATGAGCCGCCCGCTGACAGCGCCAACATCATAGATACTGCGCCCGTTGAGGTGTCGCGGATGGTTGATCTTGGGCGCTCGGCGGCGGGGCGCGGCGCATGGACGGCGGCTGAGGATTATTTTAACCGGGCGCTGCGGGTTGATCCGGGTGACGCCGGCGCCAATGCGCAAATGGGCAACCTTTTGGCGCGTAGATCGGATATGACTGGCGCCATCGGGCATTTTCGCCGGGCACTGACCCGTGAGCCTGCCAATCTGGCGGCCCAGCGCGACTTGGGTAAGGCTCTGATTTTAGCAGGCCGCGAAGATGACGGAGTGGCGACGCTTGAACAAGCGGCAAGTCTGGCCCCACAGGATGCTGAAACGCACTATTTGCTGGGCGCGGCTTATCGGCGTGCCGGCGAGGCCAACAAAGCCTTGGCCCGGTTGGAGCGCTGTGCCGATTTGGATCCGACACGTGCCGACGCCCTGATTCATCTGGGATTGACTAGGAAAATCCTAGGCCGCCGTGATGAAGCACTGGCTACTTTTGAGCAGGTTCTGGGCTCTGATCCACGCAATGTATTTGCCCGCGCCGCTGTATTGAGTATGAAATTCGAGGCCGATGGCCGGAAGCGGGTGGCGGGCTCGGACCGGGCGAAACGCGTGGCCTTACATTTCAATCGACCGGGCCAATTTTCGCAACTTGAGCCGCTTTTCCAAGCTCTTGGCGAGGAGCATTGGCCGTTGATCACCGGCGACGGCCGTGAAATGCAGGAGTTCGGACCCGCCGCGGTAGTGATTGCCGGTGAGCACGTCAGCGCCGTGCGCAAAATTCAAAGCGACGCGTTTGTGGTCAATCTTCGGCCTGGCTTGTCATCGATGAATTTTCTGTGGCGGGTGACCGATCCGGGCGACGCCATTTGTGTCACCGGCCCCGACGTCGCCACCGATAGTCGTGCCCGTAGTGCGCTCGACGGCGATCATATCTGGATTACCGGCATCCCCGCCATGGATGCGTTGTTTGATGGTGGTTTGACGGACCGGGCGGAAGAAAGGGAGGCCGGCTCTCGGACAGTCCTTTATGCGCCGACCGACCGATTGCTGCAGTCGTCGGTGGGGCTATTGGGCCGCTGGCCGGTAGAGTTGCTACGCGGGCGGCGCGAAGATATCAATGTGATCTTGATGCCGCATCCAGCGATTTGTGAGCAGGCGCCGGGATGGCTTGCCGATTGGGCGAAATTGGCCGGCGCGGAACCGAACGTCGAATTGATTACCGACCCCTCCGCGCCGACGGCACAATATATGGCACGGGCCGATATGATGGTTAGTGACGCGTCCAGCGCGATGCTGGAATTCCTGGCGCTTGATCGGCCGATGGCGTTAATCACGCACCCCGAGCGGTTCCGCGATGAAACACATTACGACCCGGCGGGATATGAATGGGCGTGGCGCGACATGGGCCACGAGGTCCACGATGTTGAATTGCTGTCCGAAGTGGTTGAAAAATTGCTGGGAGGCGCTGATCCATGCGCTGAGGCCAGGGCCCGCTACCGGCGCCACTTGTTTGGCGATATGACCGATGGTCGTGCCGCCGAGCGGGTTGTCGCGCATATCTCAGCCATTCCGGCCTAAACGGGCACATTTTCGCAATTTACCCCCAGGTTTTGGGGTAGGTTGGCGTTTACCCACAATATCTGGCGTAGTATCATAAATGACTGACCCTGGGCGGGTGACAATGATACTGCGCGGGAGTTGTTGATCATGGCTGAAACCACACCGGAAAGCGGACCTTCAAGGGGAAATGAATCTGAGGGCGATGGCCCCCTTGACCGCGCTCCGGATCGTAGCGCGCAAGGCGATAAATTACCTTTGCCAGCGGCCGGTGATGCCGAGCCCATCAGCCTCGAAGATTGGGAAAAGCCGTTCCATTTGAAATATCGGCTCGCGGTGATCGGCGGCGCGCTGCTGTCCGCCGGCTGGTTGTGGGCTGCAAACGCGTTCATTGAAACCCAAATGGGGTGGGAAAATGTCGTCCAATTGCTGCCGCATGAAATCACCGGCATTGCGGTCGGCGCGCTGACACCGTTGGCGATGCTGTGGATGGTCGTGGCATTTTTCGAACGCGGCCGGCATCTGAACCATGAAACCGAAATGCTGCGATGGCATCTCCGGCAGTTGATATATCCCTCCGACCGGGCCCAGAGCCGAATCAGTGAGATCACTGATAGTCTGCGCCGCCAAGCCCGTGACCTGAGCCATGCCTCGGAGGACGCGGCCAGGCGTGGCGAGGCAGTGACATCTCAAATCCGCCAGCGGACGTTGGAATTATCACAGGTATCCGAAGATGCGGACTTGCGGTCGCACGCGGTGTCTGACGCGCTCCGCCGCCAAACCGAAGATATGAAAGCCGCTAGCGGCGATGCGACCGAGCGCGCCCGAGGTGTTGGTGATTTGCTTGAGCAGCGGGCCCGCGATTTGACAGCCTCCACTGACCGCGCGGCGACCCGGGCGGATGGACTGGCGGACCTGCTTCAAGAGCGCACGGGCAACTTGGCCAAGGTTGCAGATGACGCGGCCGAAAAGGCGACGGAAAGCGCCGATCACCTGGATATTAGACGCGAACAGCTTGAAGCGGCGGTAGAGACGATCGCCATCCGGACATTGGAAGCCGACAATATGCTGGGCGAGCGTGTCGCAGCATTGGTCGCCTCGTCGACCGAGGCGTCGTCTCTGTTGAAGGCCGGCGCGGACAGCTTGAAGGAGCACGCCCGTGACATGGGTGCTCAAACCGAACGTTCATCGGTCGAAGTTGATCGGATGCGCGAAGTGCTGGGGTCACAGGCAGACCAATTGGGCTTTATTTCCGAGCAGGTCGCCGGGCACACCGGCGACATAGAGGCGTCGCTGACGCGTCAGTCGACGGTGTTGTTGGAGGCGACGGACCGCGCCAATAGCGGAATTCGCGAGGCCACAGATGCATTCCGCGCGCAGGCTCAGGATCTGGAAACAACGTCCGGACGGGCCGCCGAGAAAGCCGATGCTGGGCGGCAGGCGATTAAGGAGCAAGCTTCCGACATGTTGTCTTTGGCCGATGAGACCGAGGTCAAAGTCGGTCAAGTGGGCGATGGATTAGAGCGCAATTCCCACTTGCTGTCCGTCGTCGCAGAACGGGTTTTGGCAGAAGTTGCGAAAGTCAGCGCAGGGCTTGATTCCCGCAAAGGCGATCTGGAAACAATTTCAGATACCGCGTTGGTCAAATTACACGATGCCGGTGAACGATTGTCCCAACAGGCATCAAAATTGGAAGACGCGTCGCGGACCGGTGCCGAACAATTGGATGCCGCGGGAGAGAGCCTGAGCGCCAAAGGCGGCGAGGTTCTTGAGCTGACCGACAAGGCCGTGGTCCGCTTGAGTGGCGCCACGGAACACTTGGTGCGGGGCAGCGAGGCGGTGAGCCGGGCGACCGAGCGGGGTTCCCAAGAAGTTCACGCGGTCACCGAAGCGCTGGGCAGCATGCACGAACAAGTCAGCCATGCCTCGGAGCGTGGCGGACGCATGGCAGAATCATTTAAAGATCAATTGAACGGCATGACCGTTGCGGCGGAACACGCGACAGGCCGCCTGGAAACACTTGGCCATTCGGTTCAGGAACACGCCCGAGAATTGAGCCTGGCCGCCGGCAACGCCACCGGCGAGGTTGAACGTGTCGCGGGCGTATTGGAAGCCCAGGCTAATCAATTGACGGGCCTGTCATCGCGGGCCGCGACGATGATGGTCAACACCGGAAAGATCATGCGCGAACGGGTTGCCGATCTGGATACGGCAACCGACAAGGTTGAAGGGCGCTTGAACTTCGTCAGCGATGAAATGCAGGCGTCGCTAACCGATTTGATGACAGTATCCGATGATGCCGCCGGCAAGGTGCGGAGCATGGTCGAGGTGTTGCGAACCAGTGGTGAAACCTTGACGTCGGCCGGCAGCACAGCGGTCGGCGATATCGGCCGCACCGGAGAGAAATTCGATCAGCAGTCCGATGGACTATCAAATGCCGCCGACCGTAGTGCGCAGCTTTTGTCCCTGGTGACGGAAGTGATGGTGCGCCAGGCTGAATCGCTGAATGTTGTCACCGACAAAGCGAAAATTGAGATGGATTCGATGGCTGATATGTTCCAGCACCGATCCATGGAACTCGATACGCTGACTGAATCAACGACTGAGCGCCTTGACGCTGCCAGTGAAGGTCTGCAATCGACCGCCGGGCATTTGGCGACAACCTCGGAGGAAGCCGCGCACCGCGTTGACCGAGTTATCGGCAAACTTCGCCAAAGCCGTGACGAAGCCAGTGACGCTGCTACTGCCACGGAAAGCCAGATTATCAATGTCGCGTCCGCAGCGCGCGATGAGGCCGCGCAACTTGCCGAGGCCTCGCAATCTCACATCACCGACGTGACCGCAAGTATGCGCGAGAATGTCGAATTGGCGACCAATTCGTCGGGCCGTGCGGCGGCCAATTTGGAAGGTATCGCGCAATCATTGAAGCAACATATCACTGAGCTGGAATCATCGCTTGATCAGGCCCGCGACCGTTTCGACGACGTCGGTGACCTGCTGCATCGAAGTTCTCAGGATTTGACCGGTGCCTATAACGCTGCCTCAACTCACGTGCAGTCGTTTTCCGATACTTTGCATCAGCAGTCCGCCGGTTTGCGTCAGGCGTCCACCGAAGCGGGCTCGCAGTTGAGCCGGGTTAGTGACAGTATTAGTAAGCGCACGCATGAGCTTTCCACGGGTGCTGAGCGCGCGGCGCAATTGGTGGCGCTGGTCACCGATGCCTTGCATCAGCACTCCGAACAAGTGACCCAGACTTCGGAGAACCTGTCTGGCCAAGTTGATAAATTGGCTGGCGGTTTGGAAAAACAATATGAAGAACTCGATCAAATGGCCGGGAGAACGAATGAGTCGCTGCGCGAAGTCGGCCACGACCTGAGGCGCCAGGCTCAGGAATTGGATGGCACGTCGAAGCGCGCGTCGCAGCAGTTGGCCGACGCGGGAGATAACTTTCAACACCGTGCCGATTTGCTCAATACAGCAACGGAGGAGGCGGCGACACGCATAGTCCGTGTGAGTGACTCGCTGACCGAAAGTTCTGCCGAAGCAAGCGTCGCCGTTGATGTGAATACATCTAAGCTGAACAAAGCCGTCGATATGTTCCGCCAGCAGGCCCAGGATACGGGGATGAGTGTCGAGGGCGTCTCGGGGCGGCTTGAGGGCATGGCGGAATCCTTGCGCCGTCAGGTCTACAATTTGTCGAACACCTATCAGCGGGCCGAGCAGGGGATGGAAAACCTGGGCGGTGCGGTGTCGAGACGCGCCAGTGAACTCAGTACCGCGACCGAGCAGGCGCTGACCAAGGTGGCGGCCTGGGATCAGCATATGCGGTCAAACGCTGAAGCCATGGCGCAAGCTACGACCACCGCGGCACAGAACGCAGAGAAAGCGGGTCGGTTACTGGAGAGCCAGACCCAGGATATGCGCGAGGTCTCGAACGACGCCAGTGCCTTGGTCGAGTTGCTCAAGGAACGCCGGGGTACGGCGGCAATCACCGACTTCATGCAGCAAGCGACCGTTGTTAATGAACGCCTGCAATCGCTGGCGGTCGATATGAACCGGGTTTTGGAAACCACAATCAGCGAAGAAGATTGGCGGCGCTTCAACAAGGGCGAGACCGGGATTTTCGTGCGCAAGATGCTGGGCTTCCGCGAGAAGGCCAAGCTCAATATCATCCGCGATAAGTATCAGCGCGATACCGAATTCCGCGATTACGTGAACCGGTATCTCAACGACTTCGATGATCTTTTGGAAAGTGCCCAGCGGCTTGATCAGGAAAGCCTGCTCAGGACCACCTTCCTGGCTTCCGATGTGGGTAAAGTCTACATGGTGTTGGCCCGCGCCCTCGGCCGCGATATCGTGACCGGGAGTTAGTTGTTTTTAGCCTCTCTTTTTTTGAGCCCCTCACGCGCCGGGCGCATCCCTCCGGGATACTTGGCTCACGCGCTGATCGCGCGGCGCGCAGTCGTGCTTGCCTCCTCGCAAAGCTTGTCGGTTCCAAAGTCAATTGACGTTGACGGGGCGGCCGGTTCTCTGGTGGTTGAAAATCTGTGTTACTGACGGGCGTCAGCCCGGAGGCAAGCGCAACGCGCGCCGGGCCTTGTGGACCGTAAGCCAAGAGAACGGAGTGAGCGCCCGGCACCTGAGGGGCTATATCAAAGAGGCGATCTTAAGATCGCGCTTCGGCGCTATCGTCCAAGGCCTCGTGAAACCATGCAAGATCATGGGCTAGGCCGGCGACTTTGCCGATGATCAGGAGCGTTGGTCCTGACAACGGCGTTTTTTCCACCACGTCTGGCATCTCGACCAAGGTCGTGATAATAACTTTTTGGTCAGATCGCGTGCCTTCGTTGATGATCGCCGCGGGTGTTGTACCGCCGAGTCCGGCATCAATGAGGGCGCTTGAAATCAGGCGAATGTTGGTCAGGCCCATGTAGACAACCAGCGTGGTATCGGGATCGGCCAGATTTTGCCAATCGATATCAAAGACATTGTCGCCTTGGGTGTGGCCTGTGACGAAGCGCACACCGTGCGCCAAGCCTCGGTGGGTCAGGGGGATGCCTGCGTAAGCTGCGCAGCCAGCTGAGGATGTGATGCCCGGGATGACTTCAAAAGAAATATTATTCTTCGCCAGATGTAGAGCCTCTTCGCCGCCGCGCCCGAAAACAAACGGATCGCCGCCTTTTAAGCGCATCACCTTACGACCGCTGAGCGCCAAATCGACCAACAGAGAGTTGATGTCCGGCTGCGGCATATGATGGTTACGCGCCTGCTTGCCGGCGAATATCCGGGTCGTTCCGACCGGCGCCAAATCCATGATTGCCGCAGAGACCAGTTTATCATAAACGATGACATCCACGCTGGTGATGAGGCGGTGCGCCTTCATGGTCAACAGGTCGGGATCACCGGGGCCTGCGCCGACCAGATATACGGGGTGAATGGTAGTCATAAATTCAGTACCGGATTAACGAACATCAATTAATAATCGGGCGGACAAACTAGCCTAGCACGTCCGGCGCTTCCAGCGTATGGTTGGTTTGATCCGCTGAAACCATACCCCTATGTTACGCGCGACTTATCCAGGAGATCGATTTGAGCGCAAATGCCGATCAGCACATGACGACCGCGGACGTGGCGCCCGGTCGGCGGCCGATTGATGGTGTCGCGGTCTGGCTCTATGCGGTCGCCGCAATGGTGTTTACCATGGTTGTGCTCGGGGGACTGACGCGGCTCACGCATTCGGGGTTGTCGATGGTCGAATGGCGACCGGTGACGGGCTGGTTGCCGCCCATGGATGATGCAGCGTGGGCGCGCGTATTTGAGATGTACAAAGGCTCACCGGAATATCGTGAGGTGAATGCCGACATGACCCTCGCTGAATTTAAGGGAATCTTCTGGTTGGAGTTTTTGCATCGCTTGTGGGGGCGCCTTATTGGCGTCGCGTTTGCGGTGCCGTTTGCTTATTTCGTGGTGAAAGGGATGGTTTCTCGCCGTTTAGGCTTATGGCTGGTGGGGATTTTCGCGCTGGGCGGCCTGCAGGGCGGGCTCGGGTGGTTCATGGTCAAAAGCGGTCTTGTCGATCAGCCGGACGTCAGCCAATACCGCCTCGCGGCCCATTTGTCTCTGGCACTTCTTATTTATGTACTCATTTTATGGATTGCCATCGGACGCCGTGTTGGCCGCCGTTCTGAGCAGGTTGATGATATCGGGCATTCAATCCCTTCATCTGCCATCCGGCGGACGGCGGCTGGATTATTGGGGCTTATTTCAATCACCATCTTTTCCGGCGCCCTGATGGCCGGCCTGGACGCGGGCCTGACCTACAACACCTTTCCCTTGATGGACGGCAGCTTGGTGCCCGACGGGATGATGACAATGTCGCCTGTCTATCTGAATTTTTTTGAAAACATCACGACCGTGCAATTCGATCACCGCGTGCTTGCGGTCTCGACCTTTTTCGCGGTTCTAGGGTTTTGGTGGCGGCTTCGCGGCGGTAAATTGCCCACACCGGCGTACCGTGCGGCTAGCGCCATGGCGGCCATGGTGGTGGTTCAAGCGTCACTTGGGATCGCGACCTTGCTGCTGGTCGTGCCGATTGCATTGGGTGTCCTGCATCAGGCCGGCGCGGTGATCTTGTTGGGTACAGCGGTTTGGGCGCTCCGCGAACTCACACCGAAATAACTTCAATGTTAAGTTTTGGCGTTGGCCAGCAGGGCCAACGCAGTGTAAAACACTCTTAGCTTTGGGTTTTCCCTTTCGCGGGCGCGGGTTAGACTGAAAACATGCCCGCAGAGCGGGATCGAGTTGAATTGAATCAAGAACGAGATGGGGGCTCTGAATTGAGCGACCAAAAATACCGTTTGGTGACGCGTAGTGATTTCGATGGCTTGGTTTGCGCCGTCGTTTTGAAACAGCTGGATATGATTGACGATATCAAGTTTGTGCATCCAAAAGATATGTAGGACGGGACCATCTTGATCACGGATTCCGACATCACCACCAATTTGCCGTATGTCGAAGGCGTGCATTTGGCCTTTGACCAGCATTCCAGCGAAACCGAGCGGGTCGGCGGACAGAAAGACAATCACATCATTGACCCAGAAGCCCCATCTGCGGCGCGCGTTGTCTATGATTATTATGGCGGGGCCGAGAAATTTCCGACCGTTTCCACGGAAATGATGGATGCCGTGGATAAGGGCGATTCAGCGCAGTTCAATGAACAAGAAGTTCTTCATCCCGATGGTTGGGTGTTGATGAACTATTTGATGAATTCGCGTACCGGTCTCGGCCGCTTTCGCGAATTTCGGGTCTCCAATTATCAGCTCATGATGCAGTTGATTGATTGCTGTGCCGATCACGAGATCGACGATATCCTGAAGCTTCCGGACGTCAAGGAACGTGTTGATCTTTACCGCGAACATGAACTGAAGAAAAGTTCGCCGAGCAGGTTAAGCGCTGCGCAACCGTACATGGCAATCTCGTGGTTCTCGATCTGCGCAATGAAGAAACGATCTATGCCGGCGACCGGTTCATGATCTATGCGCTGTATCCGGACTGTAATATTCCCATTCATGTGCTCTGGGGTTTGAACAAGTTGAACACAGTCTACGCCACCGGAAAATTAATCTTGAACAAGACATCAAATACCGATATCGGCGCTTTGATGCTGGAATATGAAGGCGGTGGACACGAAAACGCAGGCACGTGTCAGGTTGAAAACGACGATGCCGAGCGGGTTCTTGGTGAATTGATCTCTCGGATCAACGCTGACGGCTAAGTTCGCCGTTCCCGGCCCGCCATCTTATCGCCGCGCAAGCGAGGGAGTGTATACGTGAATAGGTGGCGCGGATCGCCGCAGACATTGCTGATAGCTATTGGATTGTTGCTGGGGATGGCGGTGTTGCCGACGATCGCTGGCTGCACCCATGGCGTCACGTCGCCCATAAGCCGGGTGATACAGGCCGTCGGTGACCGGCTGCATCCGTTGCCCGCCGAAGCCCAGGTCGAATACGACCGGTTTGCCGAAGTTTTTGCGAAATATGTCACCGACCCCGAGGATGCCGAAGAACGCCTTGGGTATTTCGAATTCGCCTTTAAAAGAATTCGGACCAGTTATGTCAAATCCGTGGATGACAAAACGCTGATCGACACGGCGATCAGTGGTATCGAAAAGAAAAAGCCCAAACCCGCATCGCTGTCGCCGGCTGAATTGGTTGAAACAGCGCTTGATGCCATGACCGCGTCACTCGATCCACATTCAGGATATCTCAACGCACAGGAATTCAACGAAAGCTTCGTTCATACCAAGGGTGAATTCGGCGGGCTGGGGATCGAAGTCACCATGGAGGATGGCCTGGTCAAGGTCGTGGCCCCCATCGAAGACACGCCAGCGGCACGGGCGGGGATGTTGTCGGGGGACTTGATTGTAAAAGTGGACGGCGGAGCGATTAAAGGTCTGACGTTGGCGCAAGCCGTCAGGCGTATGCGGGGGCGTCCCGGTGCGCCGATCAAGCTGTTGGTTCGGCGCGCCGACGTCGACGATTTTGAGGTAACTATTGTCCGCGCCGTAATTAAGGTGCGCGCCGTTAGGTGGCAGACATTTGGCCGCGTCGGTTACGTGCGGGTCAGCCGCTTTTCCGAGCGCGTTGAGACGGGGATCGTCAAGGCGTTCGCCAGCTTGCGTTCCGAGCTTGGTGGCGAACCCGATGGCATCGTCCTTGATCTTCGCAACAACCCGGGCGGATTACTGGATCAATCCATCGTCCTGGCGGACGCCTTTCTCGAAAAGGGCGAAGTGGTGTCGGTACGCGGACGGACCCCGGAAAACCGGCGGTCCTTCAAGTCGACGTCCGGTGATATCGCCAGTGGTCTGCCGATGATTGTATTGATTAACGGTGGGTCGGCGTCGGCGTCGGAGATTGTCGCGAGTGCATTGAAAGTGCACGGTCGGGCCACTGTCATGGGCGGCAAATCATTTGGCAAGGGATCGGTTCAAACAATTATTCCGTTACCAGTGGAAGGGGCGTTGCGCCTGACAACGGCGCTGTACTACGGCCCGGACGGTAACACCATCCAGGCCCGCGGTGTTGAACCGAATATCGTCATTGAAATGGATGACAAGCCAAAAGGCCGCAAACGCGAAGCCGATTTGCCGGGTGCCATTCCCGCCGCCGGCGCGGTAGCGGCGGCGAAGCAGGTCGCGAGAATACCAGAAAAGGCCTGTCCAGCCGCGGATGCGCCACGCCGCACCGGCCGCGAGCCCGGCAAGGACCGCGTTCTTGGATGCGCGTTGGCATTCATCAAAGCCGAATCACGCGAAAAATTCATCGCGGCCTATGGTTCACGCCAGCAGATGTAGTCCTCTGGGGCTGCGAAAACGTTCGCATTGATCCTTTATTGTAGGGTGACACATAAAGCGCGATTGGGAATTAATGAAATCAATCATCTTGAACCATCAATTGCCAAATAAGTTGTCACAACATGACTAATTTATCGCAATGATCCAATCAAGTTTGCCACCGTTGTCACGAAAATCCATCGCTAGTTCTGTTTCATTGGGAAATTGCGGAAATCAGCTTGTTCGGAGAAAACTTTCACGCATAACTGTGGCAAATTTCTTAATTCGAAAGATATCCCCTAAGCCGTGTCTAGATAACAAAGGTTTGGGCCCTCATTTTTCTTTCTACGACGCCTGACATCATCGATATAAAGCCGCCGCCCGAACAGCATTCAATTACGTTCGGAACGCCTCATCTTGTGGTACCGAGAGAGAATGATTATCCGGCGTCCCGAAGCATTCCCATGCGACACAAGTGTTGTTCAAGTTTAAAACCGTCGGCAGATCTGCGGGGCAATTTTATCAATGGTAACGGTCCCAGGCAGTTCTCCATATCATCTATATTTATGTCTGCACCACGCGGCACCACGGCCATATAGGGCTCACATAAAATGGGCAAGCTCGCAAACGTCGGTTCCTCAACGACACCCTCATCACTTGAAATCACGACATCAACGCGTCTGTCCTGCAAACACCGGGAGTGATCGGTGGAAAATCCTGACGTGATCGTCAGGTGGTTGGTCAATTTGCTCAGTTCGCGCACAATATCTGGCCCTGCCGTGCACAAAACACTGTCCAGCATGGCCACTGTGAGAGTGTCAATCAGTCCGAAATCCAACGACATACATCCCCTGATTGTGCCAACGGACAGGCTGAGGATCATCTCTGCGCGTTTAAACAGATACTGTCCTTGATGCGTGAGCCTCATTGGCCGTGTCGTTCGATCAAATAGTTTGGCTTTAGTTGAGGTTTCCAAATTTGCGATGCACTGCGTTACTGTCGATTGGGAAATCCCGATTTTCTCCGCAGTTGTCTTCATATCCTTGCAGCGCACAACGGCAACAAAAATTTCCAGGGATCTGATGTTGAAATTTCGTGGAATACGCATAGATCTCTCACAACACATTTTCATAAGTCGTATTGCGTATAAAATTACTGTTTTAACGAGTAATTATTCCATGCGTCGTCGATTTGACAATGATCGACCAAAAGCTGTTATTTAGTGCCGAATAACTGAATTGAAATCATTGACTCATTAATATTATCGAATCGAAACTATTAATGCAATGAAGCCATATGAACTAGGAATTACACTCGAACGCTCAGTCGAATTCTGCAAAACGAAACACGAATGAAAGGCCTCAAGCCTAATCACTGGGAGGTTTTACGTTTTCTTGCACGGGCTAATCGGTTCTCGCGGAGCCCCTCTGGTGTTGCTATTTATCTTGGGACGACAAAAGGTACTGTATCTCAGGGCTTGAACGCTCTCGAACACAAAGGATTCGTTCGCAAGGAAACAGACCCGGCTGACCGGCGGAACGTGCATTTAGCGCTCACCGATCTTGCCGTAAATCTGCTGCAATCTGACCCTATTAATGCAATTTTGGGCTCTGTTTCGGATCTCAATACCGAAAGCCTGCATGCGCTTACGGGCGGTTTGCCGTCAATTCTTATCAATATGCTCGACAGGCGAGGGGGACGGGCATTCGGTCAGTGTAAAACCTGTCGGTATTTTAGGATAGAAGGCTCGGTGGGGGCCTCCTATCGATGCGCCTTGCTCGACGAACATCTATCGATAAACGATAGTGAACAAATCTGCGTTGAACATGAAGTTGCCGCATAAAATTTAAATCCCCCGCTTTGGGATTTGAAGGCAATAGTCCACTCAGTCCCCATCGCGAGTTGAAGTATACGCACTGGCCGCAAACGATTGGAAATGCATTGCGACCACACGTGGATGCTGCTCTGCTATTTCGGTCACAACGCGAAGCCAAGACGTGCCGAATATCGGCCTATGCAGGCATACAGCACATTGGATTTCTCGGAGGCTTAGGATGTACGGTGGATGCCTCCTAATTGCATTTTATGTGGCAAGAAATCGCGCTTCATCTGGTAAGAATCGCGTTTTTTGTATCACCCTGCATATACTTTAGTCACTGAAAACCCTAAATGAAGTCCATAAATACAAGCTGCGGGCGGTTTTGTTGCGCTGCAAAATATCCTTTGGATTTTTCAAAAATTCTGCTATAAACTCAAAAAAGAGACGAAAAGTCTCATTATTAGTTAAATTTAACCTTAATGAATAGCGGTTTCGTCATGTCAGAAGCCTCAAATGCGATCAACGAACGCTCAATTGATACGTCGCCCAGCTTGGGCGATGAAATCAAACACACGACGTGTTACATGTGCGCGTGCCGCTGCGGCATTAAGGTTTATCTGCAGAACGGTGATATTCGTTACATTCAGGGAAACCGCAATCACCCGGTGAACAAGGGTATCTTGTGCGCCAAGGGGGCCGCCGGGATCATGAATTACAAATCTCCGGCCCGGCTGACGAAACCGTTAAAGCGCGTCGGCCCGCGCGGCAGTGGCGAGTTCAAGGAAATTGAGTGGGAAGAAGCCCTGGATACGGCGACGGCCTGGCTGGCGCGTTGCCGGGCCACCAATCCCCGCAAGCTGGCGTTCTTCACCGGCCGTGACCAAAGCCAGTCGCTGACCAGCTGGTGGGCGCAGCAGTTCGGGACACCGAATTTTTCCGCCCACGGCGGCTTTTGTTCGGTCAACATGGCGGCTGGTGGGCTTTACACCATCGGCAGCGCGTTCTGGGAATTCGGCGAGCCCGACTGGGACCACGCCAAATATTTCCTGATGTTCGGTGTCGCCGAAGACCATGATTCGAACCCCATCAAGAAAGGCCTGGGTAAGCTCAAGACCCGGGGCGCGAAATTCGTTTCCGTAAACCCCGTGCGCACCGGCTATTCGGGCATTGCCGATGAATGGTTGGGGATCCGACCGGGCACGGACGGCCTGTTCGTCATGTCGTTGATCCGCGAATTGATCATGGCTGGAAAAATTGATGAGGAATACCTGGTCCGCTACACCAACGTCCATTGGTTGGTGATTCGCAACGAAGGCGGCGCCGATCATGGTCTCTACATAAGAGACGAAAACGGTGTCGCGCAGTGCTGGGACGGCGAAAAGAAGGCGCTGGCGGCGAATACGGATGTTAACGCCAAACCGACATTGATCGGTGAAGTGACGTTGCCCGATGGACGCAAGGCAGTGCCGTCATTCCAGTTGATTGCCGAACAGTACTTGGATGACCAATACGCCCCCGATGCGGTGGCCGGAAAGACCGGCATTGCCGCCGATACCATCCGGCGCATCGCCGCTGAATTGGCGGAAGTGGCGTTTGAGCAATCGATCGAGCTGGATATCGAATGGGTCGACAGTTTCGGGCGCAAGCACGACAAAGTCATCGGCCGGCCCGTGGCCATGCATGCCATGCGTGGCATATCGGCGCATTCCAATGGTTTCCACACGTGCCGGGCCATTCATATTTTGCAGCTTTTATTGGGCACCATCGATGTGCCGGGCGGCATGCGCTACAAGCCGCCTTATCCGAAAGCTTTGTATTCCTTGCCGAAACCCTTCGGCAAATACCGTGACGTAAAACCGAACACCCCCTTGGCCGGCCCGCATCTGGGCTTCCCGATGGCACCCGACCAGTTGCTCATTGACGAAGACAACAAGGCCATACGCATCGACAAGGCCTTTTCGTGGGAGGCGCCATTGGCCACTCACGGCCTTATGCACATGGTCATCACCAACGCCTGGAAGGGCGACCCATACCCCATCGACACCTTATTCTTGTACATGGCCAACATGGCTTGGAACTCATCCATGAACACGTCGAAGGTCATGGACATGCTGACCGATATGGATGACGAAACCGGCGAGTACAAAATTCCGCGCCTGATCTATTCCGATGCGTTTTATTCTGAGATGGTGCCCTACGCCGATTTGATCTTGCCCGATACCACGTATCTGGAGCGTTGGGATTGCATCTCGTTGTTGGATCGCCCGATCAGCAACGCTGAGTCAGCCGCTGATGCCATTCGCCAACCCATTGTCGAGCTTGATCGCGATGTCCGCTGCTTCCAGGAAGTTCTGTTGGACCTGGGCGCGCGGTTGGGGCTTAACGGGATGATGAACGAGGACGGATCTGCGAAGTATCCTGGCGGTTATGCCGATTATATCGTCAATCACGAACGCCGCCCGGGCATTGGCCCGCTGGCCGGTTGGCGCGGCAAGGATGGCAAAAGCCATGGCCGTGGTGAGCCCAACCCCGATCAGCTCAAGCGTTACATCGAAAACGAAGGGTTCTGGGAATACGAAATCCCGGACGAACACAAATACTACCGATTCTGCAACAAGGGCTATTTGGAGTGGGCGACGGAAATGGCGTTCACCGTCGATTCCAACCAAATCGTCATGAAGATTTATTCAGAAGCCTTGCAGAAGTTCCGTTTGGCGGCGGAAGGCCACGGTGACATCCAGCCGCCCGATTCTGAACGCGAACGGATCGCCACCTATGCATCGCCGCTGCCGATCTGGTACGCGCCGATCGAAGAACAGATGGTCGATGAAGACGAATACTCGCTGCATGCCATTACCCAACGCCCGATGCAGATGTACCATTCCTGGGGATCGCAAAACGCTTGGCTTCGCCAAATCACCGGCGAGAACAAACTATACATGGCGAAGGAAAAAGGCGCCGAGTTGGGCATTGAGGACGGTGACTGGGTCTGGGCGACCAGCCACAACGGTAAGATCAAGGTCCAGGCGGCGCTTATGGACGGCGTCAACAAGGATACGGTCTGGACCTGGAATGCTATTGGTAAACGGCCCGGCGCGTGGAACCTGGACAAGGACGCGTCCGAAGGCACTAAGGGCTTTTTATTGAACCACCTGATTTCCGAACTGTTGCCTGAGAAGGGTGACGGCTACCGGTATTCGAACTCCGACCCGTTGACCGGCCAGGCCGCATGGTTCGATCTTCGGGTGAAGGTCGAGAAAGCCAGCGCGGAAGAACAAGGCACGATGGAGCCTCGATTTAAACCGACCGTTAAGCCACCGAACATGGTTACTCCACCTAAAGTCTTGCGCTATGGCGAGCCGTTCAGAAAAGCTCGTGAGAAGGGAGGTGCGTCATGACGGCCCTTCCCGCACAAACAAACACCAAGTTGGGCCTTGTTATCGATTTGGACATCTGTGTCGGATGTCACGCCTGCGCGGTGAATTGCAAGGAATGGAACACCGGCGGCCATATGGCACCGCTGACCGACTTGAACCCCTACGGGCGGGGCCAGGACGGGGTCTGGTTTAACCGCATTCACGGCTATGAGATTGAGCCCGAAGACGGCGGCGCCTCAATGACCACCTATTTCCCGAAATCCTGTTTGCATTGCGAAGACGCGGCTTGTGTCACCGTGTGCCCGACCGGCGCATCATATAAGCGCACGGAAGACGGTATTGTATTGGTTGAGGAAACCAAGTGCATCGGATGCAAGTTGTGTTCGTGGGCGTGCCCTTATGGTGCCAGGGAATTTGATTCCGATGCCGGCGTGATGAAGAAGTGCACGCTTTGCATCGACCGTATCTATAACGAGAACCTTGAAGAAGTTGACCGAGTGCCGGCCTGCGTGTCGACGTGTCCGGCCGGGGCTCGGCATTTTGGCAATCTGGGCGATCCGAACTCGGATGTGTCTAAGCTGGTTGCCGAGCGCGAGGGCTACGACCTGATGCCTGAGATGGGTTACAAACCGACCAATAAATACCTGCCGCCCCGGCCACGCACCGATTGCAGCCAGACGAAGCAACTGGACATCGACCCCGAAATCAGCAATCCGCTGCTTCGTTGGGCCGACCGGTTCCTGGCGCGCTAGGGAAGGGGAGAGAAACCATGCATCCGGCATTTTCCGTTATCTTCTTCACGGTGTTTTCCGGCGTCGGTTACGGCTTGCTGGCGCTGATGGGGCTATTCGTGGCGCTGGGTGTCTTGCCAGCGGCGAAATGGCTTGGCGTCGTGGGCTTGGGGCTGGGGTTTGCGGCGGTGTCCGCGGGCTTGTTGTCCTCGACCTGGCATTTGGGGCACCCGGAACGGGCCTGGCGGGCGTTTTCGCAATGGCGGACGTCATGGCTGTCGCGCGAAGGCGTGATCTCGGTCCTCAGTTACGGGCCAATCCTTCTGCTGGCCTATACCTGGATATTGGTCGGCGATGACGCCAAAACGATCAAAATCTGGGCGCTTTTGACCCCCGTCGGCGCGCTGGCGACAATTGCTTGCACGGGGATGATCTATCAAAGCCTGAAAACTATCCATCAGTGGCACAATCAATGGACAGTGCCGAACTACCTGCTGTTGGGGCTAGCCGGCGGCGCGGTATGGCTGCAAGGAGTTAGCCACGCGCTGGGCGCGGCCAGCACCGTCGTTGGTGCCACGGGCATTGCAGCACTGATTGTTGCCTGGCTCACCAAAAAGGCTTACTGGCGATTTATCGATACCACGTCGCATGCCTCAACGCCGGAAACGGCGACTGGCCTCGGCGCTTTCGGCAAAGTCACGAAGTTCGAAGGGCCCCACACGGAAGACAACTATCTGCTCAAGGAAATGGGCTATAAAGTTGCGCGCAAGCATGCTGAGAAACTGCGCCGTTACGCCGAAGCACTGGCTTTTGCGTTGCCGCTGGCTTTGGTCGGTATTTCCATGGCGGCCGACGGCGGGATGGCGAAATTCGCCGCTTTCATGGGCGCGCTTTCCATCACCATCGGGCTGTTGATTGAGCGTTGGCTATTTTTCGCCGAAGCGAAACACGTCGTAACCCTGTATTACGGGCCGGATTCCGCTAAAATTCCCAATAACCTGAAATAAGTTCAATCCTGTGATCGTCATCACAGATATGACCGGGATTTCTTGATGCTTACATTCGCGACGACTAAGCTCGTCATGCAAAAAGAAAAATAACAACGCACCGGATCTCGATGGGTGCCCGCAAAGCGGAAGCTGGGCATTCGATGAGGTACGTTTAAAATGGCCGATATTAATTCCCCCACTGGCACATCCGGTGCGGAAGACGCTGTGACCATTAATGCTGGTGACGGCGATAGTGTTTCCCTTCCCGAAGGTTTTGATCTCACGACAGCTGAGTTTGAGACGAGCGGCGATGATCTGATCATCACCGCCGAGGACGGCTCACAAGTTGTCGTTGAGGGATTTGGCGCCGGCGACAGCCCGCCACAACTAACCACGCCTGATGGCGCCGAGCTTTCCGGCGACATGGTCGTGCAATTGTCCGGCGGTGTCGGCCAAGATTCCGAAAACAGCCCCGCAGATACAGGTTCCGAATCCGCCGATTCTTCCGCCGGCGCGGGTGAAGCCGATGCAGGTGGTGTCATGGCCGGCACGGACGGTGCGCAACCGACAGCGCCAGCCGGTGGCGGTACGATTGCAGAAGATTCGCCGGTTCCTGACCGGCACTGATGGCGAGCCCATCGGTAACGTTGAAAACCTGTCCGGCGAAGTTTGGGCGGTTCGGCCCGACGGCACTCGGGTCGAGTTGCAGGTCGGCGACCCGGTTTATCGGGGTGATATTTTGGAATCCGGCCCGGACGGCGCCTTGGGCGTGTTGCTGGCTGATGAGACCACGTTCTCCATGGGTGAGAGCGGCAAGATGGTCTTGGACGAAATGATTTATGATCCGGGCACGCAGGAAGGCTCGGTTTCGCTCTCCGCATTGCAGGGCGTGTTCACTTTCGTGTCCGGTCAGGTCGCGAAAACCGATCCGGACGCCATGACCCTGGACACCCCGGTGGCCACCATCGGTATCCGCGGTACGCAGGTCGGCCTGGAGATTCCGGAAAACGGCGAAATGAACGTCGTCCTGATGGAGGAGGCCGACGGCTTCGTCGGCGAAGTTGTCGTCACCAACGATGGCGGCGCCCAGGTGCTGAACAGCGCGAATTCGAAGACCCAGGTTCGCAGCTTCCAAGTCCAGCCGACGGAGTCCGTGACAGTCACCCAAAACGACATGATCCAAGATTTAGCGACCACGCTGCGCCACTTGCCGTTGGTTCACGGCAACCAGAACGACTTTGGCCAGCAGAAGGGCAACGAAGAAGAATTCCTCGATCAGGAAATCCAACAGCTGGAAGAAGATTCCGGTGCCGATATCGCCGATTTGGATACGGCGGCGGGTGAGGAAACGCCAGAAGAAACACAAGATGACGTTGTCGTCACCGACGGCCAAGTTCAGGTTTTCAAAGTTATCGGGCAAATTGATGTCCAGGGCCAGCAAGGCCAAGTCGGCGGCGGTAGTGAAGATGACAACAATAACTTCGATCAAAATGATGACGAACTGAAGGAAGACCTGGGACCGGTCATTCCCGAAGGTTTCGAACTCATAGATGGAACGAACATTATCATTCCGCAGGGCCTGAACGGTGTCAGCGTTGGCGGCGGCGGCACCGTTTTCGGCGACGTTGAGACCAATTTTGATGCGTCCGGAGAATCGACATCATTCGATCTGACCGGTAGTGACGGCGACAACACGATCTCCACTGGCGCCGGCAACGACGTGGTGCGTGGTAGTGACGGCAATGATGTTATTAATGCTGGTGCCGGAAATGACCTCCTCGACGGTGGCGCCGGTGACGACATTCTGCGGGGCGAAGAAGGTGACGATAAACTGATCGGCGGCCCGGGCTCGGACGTATTGGATGGTGGCGCAGGCATTGATACAGCGGATTATTCAGACGAAACCGAAGGCGTGTACGTCAATCTGGCCGATGGCACCGGCACGCATGCCGATGAGACGGCCGAAGGCGGCGTTTCCGAAGACACATTGATTAATATTGAAAACGTCGAAGGCGGCGCCGGCGACGATACGCTGATTGGCGACGATGGTGCTAACAAACTCGTGGGTAATGACGGCGAGGATACGCTTGAAGGCGGATCCGGCGACGACGTACTTTTGGGTGGCTTAAGCGACGATTTGCTGACCGGCGGCGCCGGCGCGGATTATATCGACGGCGGTGAAGGCGGTGATGCGGTGTCCTATGCCGATCAAGCCGAAGGCGTCACGGTGACTTTAACTGATGACGGCAGTGAGGTGGCGGGCACGTCGAGCGAAGGTGACACGCTGCTGAACGTTGAAAACGTCATTGGTAGCGATAGCGACGACGTGATTTCCGGTAATTCTTCCGACAACTTCATCGAAGGCGGCGAAGGCGATGACATCCTACGCGGCGGCGGCGGCTCGGACTCCTTGGACGGCGGCGCCGGCAGCGATGTATTGGTGGGCGGCGATGAAGCCGACGTGCTTCTTGGCGGCGAGGGCGATGACCTACTGATCGGGGGCGGTCTGGCCGATGACACTACCACCGTCACGGTGAATACCGATGGCTCCGTTACAGCAATGGATGCGGACGGCAACGTGTCGGCCTATGCGGACGAAAGCACCACGGGCATTGATGCGAATGGCGATCCGATCATCAATAATGACATCCTTGATGGCGGTGCCGGCGATGACATGATCATCGGTGGATTGGGCAATGATATTATCACCGGCGGCGAGGGTGACGATGTCGTCGTTGGTGGCTTTGGTAATGACGTTATTGACGGCGGCGCAGGTGATGACGTCGTCTTCGGCGGCGCAGGCTCCGATACGTTTATCGGCGGCGCAGGCTCCGATACGTTTATCGGCGGCGCAGGCAACGACCGGATCGTTGGTGGCGACAGCGCCGGCGTCGACGTCGTGGATTATTCCGCTGCCGGCGAAGATCAGGGCCTTGTCATCAATCTGGCGGCTGGACAGGCGATGGACGCGACGGGTTCCGTGGGTTTCATCAATCTTGATACCTTGGAAGGCATTGAACACATCATCACCGGCGCCGGTGATGACCACATCATCGGTGGTGACGGCGGCGATATCTTGGATGGTGGGGCCGGCGATGACACCATCGAAGGCGGTTTCGGCGACGACATTCTGATCGGCGGCGAAGGCAATAATGTTCTGATCGGTGGCGGCGGCGATGATGTCGCCCAGTTCGACGGACAGTTGCGTGACTTCGGTTTCGAAATTCAAGGCGACGACTTTGTCGTGACCTACACCAATGAGGCCGGCGAGGCGGAAACGACCGTTCTTCAAGATATCGAACAGCTAAGGTTTGTTTCCGAAGATACTTCCGGCGAGGTCACAACTGAAACTCTCTCCATTATTGAAGCGTCGGGCGTCGAAGATCAGGCACTTGAACTGGATTTGGCTAGCGCGCTGAGCCTTGATGCCGTGCCGGATCAAATTATGGTCGAGGGTTTCCCGGAAGGGACGACTTTGACCGTTGATGGTCAGACGCTGCTGCCCAATGAAGACGGCTATTTCATCCTTGAGCCGAACCAGTTGAGCGATGTTTCGGCTAATCTGCCGGAAAATTTTGGTGACGATTTGGCCATCGATATTCAGGCCATGGACGCAGATGGCGAAACCGTCGGCCGGGCGTTGATGAGCGTTGAGATGGACGCCATCGCCGATGCGCCGAACCTTGAATTGACCGATGTGTTTGGGCCGGAAGACACGGCGATTGCGCTCAGCATTGATGCCGGTCTCGTTGACACCGATGGCTCGGAATCGCTGAGCATCGCGCTGGCCGGTATTCCCGACGGGCCGTTCGGCGATGCGACAGTTTCTGCCATTTTGGATGTTGAACAGGCGAACGGCAGCATTGTGCCGACGACCATCACCTTCCAGCGCGATGACTTCGGTGATTTCGTCATCGAAGGCTACAGCGGCGAAGAAATGGCGCAGATCATGGAAACCCTGACCATGACGCCGCCGCTGCATCACGATGAGGATTTCACCCTCCAGGTGACAGCCACCGCGACGGAAATCAATGATGATACCGGTGCCAACAACGTCGAAACGACGGTCGGCTCCATGGAAGTTGTTATTTTCGATCGCGCCGATGCACCGACCTTGGAATTGGAGAATGCCGCCGGCCTGGAAGACGAAATGATCCATCTGGACATTTCCGCCGCCACGGTCGATCCGTCGGAAACACTGTCGGTTTCTATTTCCGGTATTCCGGACGGCGCCAAGTTCTTTGTTGAGTTCATCCCGACGTCGGGTGATCCGTTCATGGTTCAGTTGCCGGTGGACGATACTGGTTCCGTGACGATCCCGAGCTATCTGATCGGCAATGACGTGGCGATCACGCCGGACCCGGACCCCAACGACGATTTCGATCTCTCCGTGACCGCGACGGCGCACGAGCCCGATGCGTCGGAAGTGGATGAAAACGGCGGTCATCACGTCGGTCCGGCCCGCGTCGTTCTGATTTCTTACGGTCTGCCTTTGGCGTCCCCATGATCTTCTCCTTGTGCCACTTTTGGTTCCCCAACCAATCTGCATTGGCGAATCCAAGCTAAATCCCCACCCGGTTTTAGGCAAGTCAGTTGACGTCAACCTGACAGATTAGATATTTTCTCGAGAATTCCCTGGGAAATTCCTCAGGAAATTTCAGAGAAAACATTGGCCATTGGCGTTGAAATCTCTAAATTCGCCCGGGCTCGCTTAGCGGGCTCGAATGATGTCCTTGGCCCGCTACGCGGGTCTGAATTGAAACCTCCGGAGAACTTTTTTTGAGCGCCCTTCAAAATGCCGTTGATGCCCGGCGCACTTTCGCCATCATTTCGCACCCGGATGCCGGCAAGACGACGCTGACCGAAAAGCTTCTGTTGTTCGGCGGCGCCATTCAACAGGCTGGCGCCGTGAAAGCCCGGGGCGAGCAGCGCCGCGCGCATTCCGACTGGATGAAAGTCGAGCGTGAACGCGGCATTTCGGTAACGTCTTCGGTGATGACCTATGAGTATGCCGGCCACACGTTTAATTTGCTCGATACCCCCGGTCACCAAGATTTCAGCGAAGATACCTACCGGACCCTGACGGCGGTCGATTCGGCCGTCATGGTCATAGACGCGGCAAAAGGCATTGAGAACCAGACCCGCAAACTGTTTGAGGTTTGCCGGATGCGGAACGTGCCGATCATTACGTTCATCAATAAGCTCGACCGCGAGGCGCGAGACTCCTTTGATCTAATGGATGAAATCGAACAATCGTTGCAGTTAGACGTGACGCCGGCCAGTTGGCCGATCGGCATGGGCCGTGATTTTCAGGGCTGTTATGACCTGTTCCGAGACCGTTTAATTCTACTCAGTCGTTCGCGGGCGGATATTCCCGACGAAGGCGAAATCTGCGAGGGGTTGGACGACCCGAAGCTCGATGAACTGTTGCCTGATTACGCCGTCGCCAAGCTCCGTGAGGAGGTTGAGATGGCGCGCGGTTTGTGTCCAGAGTTTGATCTGGAGGCATACCGGGACGGCGATATGACGCCTGTCTATTTTGGTAGTGCCATCAATAATTTCGGCGTGCGGGAGCTGCTGAACGGTTTGACCGAGCGTGCGCCGTCACCGCGCCCGCAAGAAGCAACCGCGCGAACGGTCGCGCCGATCGAAGAAAAAGTCAGTGGCTTCGTCTTTAAAATCCAAGCGAATATGGATCCTAAACATCGTGACCGAATTGCCTTCGTTCGTCTGTGTTCGGGCAAATTCAAGCGTGGCATGAAGATGCGACATGTGCGGTCCGGGAAGACGCTGAACTTGCACAACGCGGTGCTGTTCCTGGCCCGTGACCGGGAATTGGCCGAGGAAGCCTGGGCCGGCGATATTATCGGTATCCCCAACCACGGCAACCTGCGTATCGGCGACACGTTGACCGAGGGCGAGGAACTGCAATTCAAGGACATCCCAAATTTCGCCCCGGAAATGCTGCAAAAAGTCCGCCCCGATGATCCCATGAAGGCCAAGCACCTGGGTCGCGCCTTGGTGCAGTTGGCGGAAGAGGGGGCAGCCCGTGCCTTGAAACCGCTGGTTGGCAGCGATTGGATCGTCGGTGTCGTCGGTGTTTTGCAGTTTGAGGTCTTGGCCGAGCGGGTCAGGACGGAATACGATGTCGCCGTGCGTTTCGAGGCGTCCGAGCTGTATACGGCGCGTTGGGTTGAAGCAGACGATGCACAGATGTTGAAAAAATTCGGAGACGAGAACCGTACCGCCATGTCGGAAGATCACGATGGATCACCGGTTTTTCTGGCCCGCAACGCCTGGCATCTGAATAAGGCCGAAGAGGATTGGCCTGAGTTGCGATTCTTGAAAACCAAGGAACAAAACGTCTGATGATGGATCAGGTTTCGCCACCGAATTGGGCTGACGCGGCGTATCTGCGGCTTTCGGATGATCAACGCGCCGAGCAAAAACAACGGGTCTTGGATACTTCGCCCTACGCCGACGAGTTTTGGGTATTCGGTTTTGGCTCGCTCATGTGGAACCCCGGTGTCGAAACTGTCGCACAGCAAACGGCGACTG
>JABJBP010000008.1 GCA_018665815.1 Rhodospirillaceae bacterium | reverse complement strand
GTCTGGATGGCGGGAATTACCAAGAAATAGCATTCAGAACGCCGCTAATGCGTCAAAATCGGAGGTGTCGAGCGATTGCAGAAAACAACTTTTTGAGAAATGGTGTGATTTTGTATACTCATGCCAAGTTTGAAGATCACTTATAAATGTAGGTTAAAAACTTGTTCATGATCGTCTCCATTTTTTTGATCTGATTATGCGTAACAGAATTCTCTAATGAGTTCACGTCCTGTCTAAAATAAACGCCGTGCCGATCACAGAAATCTCAGAAAACCCACGAGAACCCATGGAAAATTTGGGGTATACGGCATTTTACCCGCCTAGTAATTCCCAACCTTCTGGCTTCTTGATTTCCATCGGCGAGAACCGGGATTTATAGGACATCTTCGTGCAGTCCTTGATCCAAAAACCAAGATATACGTAGGGCAGGTCCAGTTCGCGGGCTTTCTCGATCAACCAAAGGATCATGAAATTGCCGATACTGCGCTCGGTATTGTCTGGGTCGTAAAAGCTGTAAACCGCAGATAGGCCGTTTTCCATACGGTCGGTAAGGCACGCCCCGACAAGCACACCGCGGGCGTTGCGGAATTCCACCAGCATGGTTTCCACCGGCGTATCCTCAATCAGTGCCTGATAATCGAAAAAATCCATGCGCGACATGTCGCCATCGCCGTGACGGCTCTGCTGATAGGCGCTGAACAGAGCGAATTGTTCGTTGGTGGCAACGGCGGGCGCTTCCTCGACAATCAAGTCGCGGTTTTTATTCGATACGCGGCGTTGCGAGCGGCTGGCACGGAACTCCTGCGCCAGCACGCGAACGGCGATGCACGCATCGCACGTGGGGCACGCCGGCGCATAGGCAATCGAGTGGCTGCGCCGAAATCCACCGTCGGAAAGTTTGTCATGAAGATCGGCCGCGTTGCGCCCGATCAATTCGGTGACCACACGGCGCTCCATGCGGCCGGGCAGATAAGGGCAGGGCAACGGCGAGGTCGAGAAAAAGAACCGCGCGTCGAGATACGGCTTATACTTCATTTCTCAGCGCACCTCCGATGGCACCGGCAAGATCGTTTCTGAAATCAAACGGTACGACACAGAGACGCCGGGTTCAATATGCGATACGCACTACTGCGCTTGAATTTGCAGCTGCAATTGAGGTGCCGCCGGGGCGGCAGGTGCGGCGTTTTGTTCTTCAAGCTGGCGTTTCTTGATATCGCCGAGGCCAGGTAGGACGTCTTCTTTTTGTTGGGCTTTGCCGCCATTAGCGGCCGGATTTCCCTCTCCGGTGCCGCGCAGCAGAATAATCGACAAACGCCGGTTTCGTGCATGGTTCGGGTCATCGGGCAACAGGGGTTCGGTCGCCGCCTTGCCGACAACCCGCGAAAACCGCTTTTCCGGCACGCCGAAATGTTGAAGCGCACGGCGCGCCGAGTTGGCCCGGTCTGACGACAATTCCCAATTGCTATAGCCATTGTCGGAACGGAACGGAACGGCGTCCGTATGCCCCGAAACCGCCAACCGCTGCGGCAGTGTGACAACGACTTTGGAGACAATCTCCATTAAACGCCGGGTATGCAGAAACATATCCGCACCGCCGCTCGGGAACATGGCCAAACCGTCTTGGTCGACAAGCTGGATGCGCAGCCCTTCCGGCGTATCGTCAATGAGCAAGCTTTCCTTGAGCTGCTTCATGGCCGGATTGGCGTCGATGGTTTCCTCTAGTTCTTCCTGGGCTTTTTCGAACTGCTCTTGTTCGGCCTCCTTCAGCGCTTCTTCGCTGGCGTTATCGGATTTACCTTCCGATTCCCCCTCCGCGCCTTCGGCGTCGGCGCTACCCTTGCCGGCTTTCGGCGGCGGCAGGTCAACAGTGACACTGTCGCGCGACGTTGAACTTTCCGAAGCGCCTTCCTCGGTGATGGTCTTGCCACCAAGAATATCGCCCGACCCGCTGGTTGACGTGGATGCACTGACCGGCGCGAAATAGTTGGAGATACCTTCAAGCTGTTCCTGAGTGACCGAATTCAACAGCCACAACAGCAAGAAGAAGGCCATCATCGCGGTGACGAAATCGGCGTAGGCGATCTTCCACGCACCACCACCATGGCCGCCCGTGACCTAGATCACCTTCTTGATGATGATCGGTTGTTTGGCGGCTTCTTCGGCCATAGCCCCTTACCCCGTACCGAATGCGCGCGGCATCGCTAACCGACAGCCGGCAGATTCTGTGTCATTTCCTCAACCTCGGCAAACGTCGGCCGTATATGGCCGGCGAGGGTCTTGCGCGCGAACTCGACGGACACCTGCGGCGCATAGCCTTGCATATGGCCAATAATGCCGACCTTGATGCAGGCCATGTAATGACCATCGGCGTCGTAGGTCCCCTGCAAGGACGCCGCGATGGGGGCCAATAGCCCGTATGAAATCAAAATCCCGGCGAAGGTACCGACCAGTGCCGCGGCGATCAGGCCACCAAGAATTTCCGGCGGCTCGGTGATTGAGCTCATGGTCACGATCACGCCCAACACGGCGGCGACAATGCCCAGGGCCGGCGTCGCATCGGCGAAATTCTGCCACGCATTGACGATCCGGTGCAGCTCTTCGTGATGAACTTCAAGCTCCGCATCCATAACCGCCTCAACCTCGTGTGGGTTGTTGGCACCGAGGGTCAGCAAGCGCAGATAGTCACAAAAGAATTCAACCGCATGATGATCTTTCTGAAAGGTCGGAAAATGACCGAACAACTGGCTATCGCCAGGATTCTCCACATGGCTTTCCAGCGCAAGGTCACCCTTTGCCTTGGCCAGCTTAAAGGTCGCATAAAGCATACCGAGAACTTCGACGTACGCTTCCTTCTTGTAACTTGGCCCCTTGATCAAGGTCCCCAGGGCCCCAAACGAGCTCTTCACCACGGTCATCGGGTTCGAAACCACAAAGGCGCCGAGACCGGCGCCAAAAATAATTAAAAACTCGATTGGCTGCCAAAGGATGCCCATATCCCCATGGACACTATATCCGCCAAACACCGCACCGAAGACGACGACCAAGCCAATAATGGAAACCTCTTGTCGACGTTAAGTATGCCCAAAATCAAATTTTGCGTTTTTTTATAATGACTTCAAGCGCTAGTCTCAAGCCACCTAAGGTCTTAGATTTAAAATATTTTTTCGGTTTGGGGAATCCCTTACCTTTGGCAGACCTCGGCGTTTGGCCGAATCACCGCCCCATAGTGAACGATGGATCTTGCAGTTGTCTGACAACGAAGACGCTCAATCAAAACGCAACTGGCCACCCATCGCAGTGGCGCTGGGCGCACAGGTGGCGGCTTTTGCCTTGTGTTTCGGACTTGCCGCCGTTGCCCAGCGCGGCGCCATCAAAATCGAATTACCGCTGATTTTGGCCGCACAAGGCCTCGTCGCGGCGGTTCTAGGTCACCATTGGGGATTGGCTTGCTGGTGGCTGCCGTTGCAAATGGTCATGCCCATCGCCGCCGGCGCGGCACTAATGTTGGCGCTGCCATCGTGGATTTACCTGGCCTTGTTCGTCACCTTGCTCGTCGTCTTTTGGAATGCATCGGGCGAGCGGGTGCCACTTTATCTGACCAACCGGACCACCTGGCAGGCGATCACCGACCTCATTTCGTAAACCGGCAATATGCGGTTTTTGGATATCGGCAGCGGACTTGGTGGCTTGCTCATGTTTGTCGGACGTGAGCGTCCGAACGTGACGGTTGAGGGCATCGAATCCGCGCCGCTGCCTTTTGCGATGGCCTGGCTGCGCTTGAAATTGACCGCCGGGCCGAACGTCCGAGCGCTCTATGGCGATTTTTGGGGCCACGATCTCAGCGATTATGATGTCGTCTACGCCTTCCTGTCTCCGGCACCCATGGCGGCGTTGTTTGAAAAGGTCAAAAAGGAAATGAAGCCCGGCAGCATGTTCATATCCAATTCATTCGCAGTGCCCGAAGTGGCGCCGGACGAAATCATTAAAGTCGATGACAAACGGAAAACCCAACTGTTGATTTGGAGATTTTGACGCAACCCGGCGATTTAAATGCCGGCGCTCAGAAATTCCTCAATGGCATCGGCAACATCTTCGGCAAACAGGTCGAGGAAGAAATGATCAGCATCATCGACGACGCTGAGTTCTATCTTTCCCGGCTTTGTCAGCGGCGCCACTCTCTCAGGCAGTCCGCGAACGACCGCATCCTTACCCGCCGCAACCACCAAAGTCGGCACACTGATTTCAGCCAAAATAGTCGGCGTGTCGAAGCGCGGGTGGGGTCGGTAATAAGATTGGAAGCTTGCCGCTGTCACGTCGGCGCCCGTGCAATACAACAGCCCCGTCTTGGCCATTACCTTGTGGCCCTGACCGGCCTCGATGAATGTACTCGCTTTCTTCAATACGCCGGCCAATGGGCGGCCGTGGCGTTTTTCGAAGCCCTTAGCCGCGCCATCCGCGTTCCAGGTTGCCGGCGCCATCAAGACCAGGCGTTCGATCATTGAATGCGGGCGCTCGGCGGCGAAGCGCGCCACCTGATTGCCGCCGCGCGAATGCCCCAACAGCGTCACCGGGCCGAAATTCCTTTTCTTAAGCCATGCCAGCCACGCATCAATTTCATCCAATGCATCGAGATGGCGGTGGCGGTGAAGGGTTTGGCAGTCATACATGCCATGCCGATCATCAATCCCCAACGACAGATTGATCGCCAGCGTGTTCAGTCCGCGTTCGACCAGGACGTCGTTTAAATTGCTGATCGTATCCATGGTGTTGTGGGCGAGCGTGCCGTGAACAATCATCACGACACCGGCATCCGGCGCCTTGCCTTCGGCAATCGTCAATACGCCATTCAGGGTCAAACCGGCATGTTTGATCCGAACTTCCTCGGCGTTGAGCGGCGTCACCGTCGTCATCAAGACGATGGCGGCTATGCCCACGATCACACCTCGCCACATGGAATTTCTCCTTCAAAACATACCGACGGGGCAGTGTAAGAAGTCACCACATTACATTCAATTTATATATATTATAAAATAATTATGTTTTGATATCGGATCGCCGTAGGCTGTCGGCGTCATTTCGAAGGCACGATTACCGCTCGGCGTCCAAACGGCGCGCACGAAAACCCGCCGTGCTCAGCGCGGTCATGATTTCGTCAAGATGTGGCGCGTCACGGGCCTCAATGGTGACATCGATATCGGCGGACTTCAGCGCCACGTCAGCCAACAGGCGTTGGTGTTCAACCTCGACGATATTGCCACCCGCATCGGCAATCAGCCCGGCGATTTTTGCCAATTGTCCCGGCGCGTCGGCGATGGCGACGCGAATGCGCGCGATCCGGCCTTCGCGGACAAGACCGCGCATGATTACCGTTGCCATGAGACGCGAATCAATATTGCCGCCGCAGAGCACGAGACCGACGGAACGTCCTCGAAAGCGCTCGGGATAGGCCAACAGCGCGGCCAGCCCCGCCGCCCCGGCGCCTTCGGCGACCGTCTTCTCAACATTGAAGTAAAGATTGATGGCTTCCTCAATCTCGGCTTCCTCGACCACCAACACGTCAGCGACCAGGGCTTGAATAATCGGCAGGGTGAGGACACCCGGCGCCTTAACCGCGATACCCTCGGCAACGGTGGACCCACCATATGAACCGGTTCGACCATCCAAGGCATCGCGGGTTGACGCATAAGCCTTGGCCTCAACGCCAATGATGTCGATGTCGGGTTTCACCGCCTTCGCCGCCACGGCATTGCCCGAAATCAGGCCGCCGCCGCCGATGGGCGTGACGATCACCTCCAAACCGGGCTCATCGTCCAGCATTTCCAAGGCCATGGTGCCTTGTCCGGCGATGATCGCCGGGTCATCGAAGGGGTGGACCAACGTCAACCCGTCTTCGGCGGCGAGGCGGTCGGCGTCCGGCACGCATTCGGCGATGGTTTCTCCAACCAAAACGACCCGCGCGCCGAACTCACGGGTGTGGTGAACTTTCACGAACGGTGTATTTTCAGGCATCACGATTGTCGCCGGAATACCCAGGCGTTCGGCGTGATAAGCAACGCCCTGGGCGTGGTTGCCCGCCGAAATGGCGATGACGCCCTTGCGGCGCCCTTCGTCGTCAAGGGTCAGCAGCTTGTTCAGCGCGCCGCGTTCCTTGAACGACGCCGTAAACTGGCGGTTCTCAAACTTCACGAATACCCGGGCGCCGGTGATTCGCGATAAGGTCTCCGAATGGCGGAACGGCGTGCGCTGCACGGCGCCTTCGATCCGCTTCGCAGCGGCCCAGACATCGTCGGCGGATATGGCGAACGAAGTGCTCATAAAGCGTCCCTTACGCTCTGGCCTAAGGCGAGGCAACCCTTATCGTCGGGCGGCGCGGCCACCTGCGCGGCCTGTCCATTCGTCGTCCTCAATAATCTTGGATGGCATCGAGCAGCAGGGTGTCACGTCATGTTTCCGCGAATTCATTCAGTCCACGAATGGCTCTTTTGAGCAGCACTGAGCCACAAATGGGTAGGCTCGCGGTCCAATATCCAATAGTATCATGCCTTGGTGGGGAAAAATGAGCGGCGAATTTATTGCGTCCACAATGCCATGGCCCCGAGGGGGAATTGGATTGATCAAATCATTGAAAGCCGTCTTAACGCCGTTGTTCGCGGCATTGATTTTTTTATCCTCCGCTGAGAATGCGCGCGCCGAGGACGGTGTGTGGAAGGCCGTCGACTACAACGGCAAGGCGCGTTGGACGGCGGCGTTCACCGTCCAGGGCGGCAAGGTCGTCAGCGGAAAACTATCGACCATTTGCGACCCCAATGCCTGGTGCAATAATCAAACCTTTTCGAAGGAATGCTCGGTGGGTGGCTTTGCCGAGGACAAACCGCTCACCGATACATTCATCGGCTGCGGATGGCGCGATTTGCGCGGCAATCTTTTCGACACCATGCAGAGCGACGGCGAGAGCAAGAACGCCGGTGCCGCCAATCTGAAATTCCTGACCGGGC
>JABJBP010000060.1 GCA_018665815.1 Rhodospirillaceae bacterium | reverse complement strand
TACCAAGAAATAGCATGCAGAACGCCGCTAATGCGTCAAAATCGGAGGTGTCGAGCGATTGCAGAAAACAACTTTTTGAGAAATGGTGTGATTTTGTATACTCATGCCAAGTTTGAAGATCACTTGGGAAATGTAGGCTTATTTTCGTGATCCAATTTGATATACGGCACATAAGCCATGTCACTTCCGAGGATGTGTTTGGAAAGCCAGTTGCCAAGAAATTTCAGGACCTCTTTGCGCGAAATCGCACCTGGGTCGGACCGATAGATCTTGGCATATTCATGGACGGTCGTCGCCAACTCTTGATGGCCTATCAAATGCTCCTCGAGGTTAGGATATCCCATGCCGCGCATCAGTTCCTCTTCGCGGGAGAAATGAACATCGACATACTCGGCCAACATTTCAAACAACTCGGCGAACCGGGCATCGGTGTCATCGATGGCAAATGAGTCGTAAAGATCGTTCACGGCCTTAAATAATTTCCGATGGTCAGCATCAATGGGGCCGATATTTGTCAGATAATCGTCGCTCCATTCCAAGAACTTTGCCATAGCTGCAGATCCCTTCGGTGGTCCTTCTGTTAAAACCTCCGCGTAATCTACGAACGATCAAACTTGCCAGCATTGACCGAAATCAAGTTGGTAAGTTGTAAAATCCACGCCGGCGATTTTCCGAAGTGCCCAGCGCGGCATTGAACGAGAAATTTTCAACGCCTAGGTTTTTGGCTTGCCGAACATGCCCAATACAGCCGACGGCGCCATTGGCGCTTGGGTGCAAAGCGCCAGTGCCTCGCTGACGTGGGTAGGCTGTTTGAGGCCGACAAGTGCCGTGCCGACACCCGGCGCGGAGCGGGTAAACTGCAGCGCACGCTGGGCGTCGCTGGTAAGGTCCTCACCCAGCGCCTTGTTAACATGACTGGGTAAGGTGCCAAGCTTGGCTTGGCGTATCGCACCCGATGCCATGACACGGAGCCCCAGCAATGTCGCGGCGCGGACAGCCGGATACATTTTTCCACCAACTTCCTGCGTCGATGAAGTTAATCCTTCGGTCATCGCCAAATTGAGCGGCATTTGCACGTAATGGAAATGATCTGGCTTTCCGTCGGCCGCCCGTTGCGCCAGGGCCTTGGCATGGCTTAAAGCCATGTAAGCGGGTTGATCGGGCGCGACCCGGAACGCATTCCATGACGCAATGCCATACGCGCCAATGCGGCCCGACTGAACGGCGCCTTCAAGCATTCGGAATGGCGGCTTCCATACGCGCATCGAACACCTCTGGCACGACCTTGCCTGCTTGCGCTTCCGGGTTGTGGACGTAATGGACATCGATGGTATCGACGCCCAAATTGAGGCGGCTGCGCTCCAGTTGGGAGTCCAAATATTCGGGATGCATGGAATGTGATCCACCAACCATGTCTTCTGCAGTAATCGTACCTTGGCCGACAAAATGTTCCTCAAACCAGGCACCACCGTGCGGCAAATAGCCGCCCTTGGTACAGACAATCACTTCGTCGCGCTGCACGGTGCTTTTCGTGAACAAACGATCAAGTGCCACGCCAACACTTTCCTCGCCGCGCCCACGGCGGTAATTGGCCGCGCTATCAATGACATTCAAGCCGCCCGCGACAACGCCTTCAACCGCATCGGCAACCAATGCATCGGTCGCATCATCCTGGCCGCCTAAATTCGTGCCAATGCCGACCGACGACCAATTCAAGTTCTTGGCCCGGCTGTAGTGCCCTTTGCCCAAGGCCCCTTGGTGACGGGCGGCAAGGCGGGCGGTTCCCTCTTCCGTGGCTCGACCGGCGATCCCCATCAGGCGGGCTCCCCGCCTTGTGCGGCATAGATGGCGTCGCAAAGTTCACGGACGGCACCATGACCGCCCGAGTTTTTCGTCACCATATCAACATAGCTCAACACTTCATCGACGGCGTCCGCCGCGGCAATTGAAACACCGGCGACACGCATCAAAGCAAGATCATTAATGTCGTCTCCGATATGTGCCACCGCATCCATTTTGATTCCCAAATCACCGGCCAAATTCTTCAGGACGGAAAGCTTGTCGCTAACATCAGTGAAAACATATCGTATACCCAGACGCTCGGCACGATGCTCAATGGCGCCCGCCCGCCCGCCTGAAATAATCGCAACTTCAACGCCGAATTTCATTAAACGCACCAGTCCCAGACCATCCTTGGCGTTAAATCTGCGGAAACTTGTGCCTTCGTCCGTATAATAGATCCCGCCATCGGTAAGAATGCCGTCTACGTCCACGCAAAGCAGCTTAATCTCGATCAATTTCTCAGGCATTTCGGCGGGCCGCGGCTTGGAAACGCCCAGGTTGTTATTTAAAATTTCGTCGTTCACGTGTTTACTCCTGTGGGCGATATTTGGACGCCTGCCCTATTACCACGTTCGCATCTATCAGGCCACGCTAAGCAAATCACTTTCGGCAAATCACCTTAGGCGCAAGTTATGGATATCGGCACACTCATTCCCCGACACGCTCAATACCGGCCCGATCACACGGCCATCGTCTTCGATGGCAATCGCCTGACCTATGCGGCGTTCAATCAACGGATCAATAAATTGGCCAATGCCCTTTTGGCTGGGGGCATTACGAAGGGCCAGATGGTCGCCACGGTGATGCCAAATTGTCAGGAATTGCTGGATATCTACTGGGCGGCGGCGAAAACCGGAATTGTCGTCGTGCCCATGAGCCCGCTTTTGCAGCCCAAGGGCCTGGCCAAGTTGCTTAACGATGCTGATGCCGTGATGGTTTTCGTGCATCCCAATTACGCGCCGCTTGTTGATGCCAGCCGCGATGGATTGGACATTCCCTCAGATAAAATCGTTCTTACCGGCGAAGATCACAGCGACAGGTTTCGGCGCTACGAAGATTTTGTCAGTGACGCGCCATCGGATGATCCGCCCGATGCGGCGTTGAGTGACGATGACATCTACAACATCATTTATTCCAGCGGCACCACCGGCGACCCCAAGGGCATCGTCCATACTCACTATGTCCGAGCCAATTACTGCACCATGTTCAGCCAAGCCTTCCGAATGTCGCCGGAAAGCATTCTTCTGCAAACCGGCGCGGCGATCTTCAATGGCGCATTCGTCTTATCCCTGCCCTTATTCTACAACGGCGGCACCTACATCCTGCACGAAGCGTTCGACATGGACCGGGTCATTGAAACGGTGCGTGACGAAGGCGTCACTCACATCATGATGGTGCCGGCGCAGATCATTCAGTTGATCGACCATCCGGAGCTCGATCCCGATGACTTGAAATCATTGGAATGCGTCCTCAGCCTTGGCGCGCCGTTGCACTTGGAACATAAGAAACGCTTTGATGCCCTGCTCCCGGGCCGGTTTTACGAACTTTATGGTCTGACCGAAGGTTTCATGACCATTCTCGACAAAAATGATTTCCCGCGAAAACCTGAATCGGTCGGGGCTTGTCCGCCATTCTTGGAAATGCGCATCCGCGACGACAATGGCAGTAATTTACCGGCCAATGAGATCGGCGAAATTGTCGGTCGCGGACCGCATTTGATGCCGGGATACTACAAACGCCCGGACCTTACGGCCGAGGCCATCAAGGAAGGATGGCTTTATAGCGGTGATCTTGGATACATGGACGAAGATGGGTTTCTTTATTTAGTCGACCGTAAGAAAGAGATGATCATTTCCGGCGGTGTAAATGTGTATCCCCGCGATATTGAGGACGTTGCCGTCGCCCACCCGGATGTCAGCGAAGTCGCGGTTTTCGGTCTGCCCGATGAAAAATGGGGCGAAACGCCCATTTGCGCGGTTGTGCTTAAAACTGATGCCAGTGTCGCCGAGGAAACCCTCAAAGATTGGATCAATGCCAACGTTGCCGCTAAATTTCAACGCGTCAGCCGAGTCCTGATCATGGATGATTTCCCGCGCAATGCGGCGGGCAAGACATTGAAGCGCGCGATCCGCGACGGCCTACTGCCCTAACCTGCGACACCTTGCCGCTGCATTCCATCCGTGGCAGCATTTACGGAACAAACAAAATGTTTAACGGAGTGCCCCATGAGCGAACATTTGCGCCGGCCGCATGATCTCGGCGGTCTTGACGATGATGCCGTGGACCGCGGCGAACATGACCATGAGCCTTGGGAAAAGCGGGTCGACTCGATTATGCGGCTGTGTTCGGACAAAAAACGCCACCTGTTGACTGTTGATGAGATGCGTCGCGGTATCGAAGACCTGGGCCCCGGCGCATACGATGACCTCAGCTATTATGAACGTTGGATCTCGTCACTGGCGAATAATCTGATCGCCAAGGACGTCATCAGCATTGATGATCTGGGCCGAAAGATGACAGAAATCGAGGCCCGTTGGGAAGCTGATCGTGAGGCCGAGAAATGAGCCACTATCAGATTGGTGACCAAGTTTCGATCCGCGCGTCATTCCCACCGGGCCATATCCGCACGCCGACATTTATTCGCGGCAAATCCGGAGTCATCGAGAGCATTCAAGGCACCTATAAAAACCCTGAGGAACTGGCATATGGACGCCCCGGCACACCTGCGCAGACGCTCTACCGGGTCCGGTTTCGACAATCCGATCTGTGGGCGGATTATTCAGGCCCCGAACACGACACCGCCGTGGTCGATATATACGAACATTGGTTGGCCCCCCTATCAGCAGCCCCATACGGAGATACGCCATGACTGATCACAACCACGATCACGACCATGAGCAACCGCATCCCTATCAACCGGATATCGAAGACGCGCCCTTCACCCACTACCAAGTGATGGCAGAAGCGGTGATTGAATTGCTGACTGAAAAAAATGTCGTCACCGCCGATGAATTCCGCGCGCAGCTTGAAATGACAGATTCGAAAACCCCCGCCAACGGCGCAAAACTGGTCGCCAAGGCCTGGACCGATCCGGCTTTCAAGGAACGCCTGATGGCCAACGTTAACGACGCGGCGGAGGAGTTGGGCATCGACGCGGGACATATCCCGCTCCGTTGTGTTGAGAGCACGCCCGATCTGCACAATGTCATCGTGTGCACATTGTGTTCGTGCTATCCGCGGATGCTCATTGGCCTGCCGCCGGGTTGGTACAAGTCACGTGCCTACCGCGCACGGACGGTAAAAGAGCCGCGCACGGTTTTGCGGGAGTTCGGCACCGAAATCGCCGACAACGTTGAAGTCCGCGTCCATGATTCGACCGCTGATTTGCGATACATGGTTTTACCTAATCGCCCCGATGGAACGGAAGGCCTGAGCGAGGCGGAACTGGCCGCACTTGTGACCCGGGACAGTCTCATCGGCGTCAGCGTCGTCAAGGCCCCGGAAGAGGCCTGAGATAAGGAACGCCTGCATGCACCTTTGGCAATTTTCTTTCATTGCCGCGCTCTTTGCACCCGCATGGCTGTTGCCGGCTTTCGCAAAGGATGGCGAAAGTGTGCCAATGGTTTCACATGAACCTATCAGCGCCACAGTCCTAGTGGCGAAGCGCGACGGAAAAAAACGCAAACGACGCGGTAGCGGCGATAACGCAGTGGATGCCCAATCACCTTGCACGGCTTGCGAAAGTCTTGAAGGGTTCGTGCCCCCCAATGAGGTTACCGCAGACGTGAAGATCATGGTCGGCAAGCAACGCGGCATCGACAAATCTGAGGCTGTCGCCATACAAAAAGCCCGGGGTGCATTGGAGACCGGGCTGGTGGCTGCATTTATCGATGGTGCCACCTGCCCGGAAATTGATAGCGAACAGTGGGCGATTGATTATTCCCACAAACGCCCCTTCGCGGCGCTCCACAAAGGTGTCGATATTCCACAGCCACGCGGCACGCCGATCCGCGCCATCGCGGCCGGCATGGTGGTTGGACGTTTTTTGAATGACGGCGACCGCAAAGGGATCGAAGTGATGATCCGCCATACGCCGGGACAGACTGGTCTACCGTATTGGACCTATTCCCAATACACACATCTGCAAGTAATGCCGCCAGTGGCCATCGGCGACAGCGTCGAAATGGGTCAGGAAATCGGCAAAACGAGTAACACCGGCAAAATGGGCCGCAGGGTGCGCCGCGATGCGCTACATTTCGCGATTGTTTACAGCACCCAAGCGTCCTGGACCAATGACGGTCTGTTCGTCGC
>JABJBP010000059.1 GCA_018665815.1 Rhodospirillaceae bacterium | reverse complement strand
TCGATCCGAAGGCCGTCCCGTTTCGATTCACCCATCGGGTGTGCCATGCGAACCACTCCATTAACACCTCAACGTATTGAAACTTATAGCAGAATCTCCATCTCAGGGCATCGAAAATCGAGTTCACTTGGGAAATGGGGGGTTAGCCAATTCTATGGCTGAACTTAACGCTCGCTTTCCCCCTTCACTGCCGTCAATGGCAACAATAAAATTTCCAGGCATGTTAGCTAGCTCCCTCAATGCTTTAAAAATCACAGTATGGCAGAACAATCCGCCGAAGTTGCATAGTAATTCATCGATAAACGAAACCAGCGTATTCGGTATGCACCAAAACTCGATAATTTATGAGGCCAACCGCATGCCGTTAACCGAGAAATTACAGCTTTTCTTCGAAATCCCGGAAGAGCATTTTAGCGACGTTTTTGCATTTCATGCCTTTGACGTCGTAGCTGACGTCACAGGCGGCCTCGTAGAACGGCAATCGGCTTCGCATGATTTCTTCGGGACTGCGGGCCGCGTCCAGGTTGGGCCTAGCGGCGTCTTTGCGGGCGGCTTTTTCAGCGAGCCATGGGATATCGCCGCTCAGCCAGATGATGGTGCCGGACGCCTTCAGTGCCGCGACTTTGCGTTCCGAATAAATCTCGCGGCCCTCGGCATCGAGATCAATGATCACGCCACCGCCGCCATCGATGATGATATTCTTGAAGACAGAGGTTTTGCGGACCGCTTCAAACTCCAGGTCGCGAAAGCGGCGCCAGTCGCCATGGTCGGCGGCGATGATCTCAGGTATGGTTTGGCCGGCTTCGTATTCGACCATCATATCGGTGGAGATCACCGGGCGCTTCGTCAACACAGTCAGCAGGCGGCAGACGTAGGATTTGCCGACGCCGCGCATGCCGATGAGAATGAGGTTCATTGGTCGTTTCCATTTTTCCAAGCCGGCGACACCATTTCCGATCTTGGCGGCTGGCGCAAGTGCGATCAAAGACAACGGAACTTGTCTCCAATCCTTCGATAAACCCAGGATGAGGACGTTGAAGTTGCGGCGGTCCTCATCCATCCTCATGGTGAGCCTATCGAAGCATGGGCGGGTGACCAAACGGGAGACTTTCAAGGCATGAGTGAGAACACCCCTACCCTGTTGATGGCCGGGCGCATGTCGTCGGGTTGGACGGATTGGATACGTGACGCACTGGATACCGACTGGACCGTATTGTCGTGGTCTGAGGACGATGATGAGTTCGAGCGCTTCACCGAATTGGTGCCGACGGCGGATGCGGTCGTCGCCGGGCGCATGCTGGGCGGTTGGCCGGCGGTGCCGAACTTGAAAGTCTTCCATATTCCGTTCACCGGCCTCGATTGGATCACGCCCGCCGACATGCCCAAGGGCTGCGTTGTCTGCAACACGTTTGAGCACGAGATCGCCATTGCCGAATATACGTTGGCCGGGATGCTCGAATGGGAAGTCCAATTGTGCGAGCAGGACCGCCGCTTCCGCACGCACCGCTGGGAAAACCGCCAACCGGGTGTCGGCCCGGGGCGCGGCGAGTTGTTTGGCAAGACGCTGGGTATCGTAGGCTACGGCCATATCGGCAAGGAAACACAAAAGCGCGCCCAGGCTTTTGGCATGCGGACCATCGCGGTCTCCCGGCGCACGCCCCCGGCGCCGGAGTTGGATTGGTTCGGCACGATCGAGGAGTTGGACCGTTTGTTGGCCGAGAGCGATTACGTGTTGGTCACCCTGCCCCTTTCCGATGAAACCGAAAGCCTTTTCAACACGGCGCGCTTCAGCGCGATGAAATCCGATGGCGTGATCATCAACGTCGGCCGCGGCCGCGTGCTGGACGAAAAGGACCTTTATGAGGCGCTCAAATCGAAGCGCATTGGCGGCGCCGTCATCGATGTCTGGTACGACTACCCGACCAAGGATGACCCGGACCCGACACCGTCGAAATTCCCGTTCCATGAACTGGACAACCTGATCATGACACCGCATTCCAGCGCCCGCTCCGAAGCCATGCGCCAACGCCGCTGGGCCTTCGTCGCCGCCAATCTCGACCGCTTCGCCCGTGATGAGGCGATGGAAAACATCGTGTTCGAAGGCACCGCGTAAGACAAGCCGTCGAAGGCGCTGCTTAATGCTGCCGAAATGACAGCGGCGGCTGTGTTTTGGTTTGAATCGTTGCTAGTTCACCAATTTTGTCTTTCAAAAAAACCGGAGCCACGACGCTCAGACCAGCTTAACGATATTAAACCGACTAGTAGTGCTGACGACATCATTTTGAATGTCAGTCACAATTTACAGAATTTGCCGCACGATTTTTTATTCTTGTTTGTCTAACAAAATCATTCACCGTGAGTTAATTTTATTCTAAACTCACAATTCTAATAACAGTTGTGTTCTCGATAACCGTATATTGTTCTGGAACTCTTGATGATCACTCTTCCCGCCGCAGAGGGGCTAGCCGCTGACCACGCGTGTGGCCGGTAGGCGGATGCGGATTATTGTTCCCTTGCCGAGCACGCTATCAATTTCCAACCGGCCGCCATGCAATTCCGCGAAGGCGCGCGACAAGGACAGGCCCAATCCCGTGCCGTCGTGGTTGCGGGTCTCGATGCCGCCGACTTGGCCGAACGGCTCGAGCACGTGGGGGATGTCTTCTTGCGCGATCCCGATGCCTGAATCAGCAACTTCGATAACCGGGCCGCCGTCCTCGCGCCGGTTTACCGACAGGTGCACCCTGCCCTCCGATGGCGTGAACTTGATCGCGTTTGACAGCAAGTTCAGCAATATCTGTTTCAGCCGCAAGGGATCGGCGCGGATTAATGGAAAGCCGTCCGGAACGTCTTCCAGTAAGCGAACCTTAGCCCGCTCGGCACAGTCGGCCATCATCTCCATACTCTCGGCGATGATCGCGGCCATGGAAATCTCTTCGTCATGGATGGGGAATTCACCGATCTCGATTTTCGAGACGTCCAAAACATCGTTGATAACGCCCAATAGGTGGTGGCCCGCATCGTTGATATGCCCCGCATACTCGATGTATTTCGCAGCCCAAGGGGCCGAACATCTGGCCCGATAGAATTTCTGAAAACCCGATCATGGAGTTGAGCGGGGTTCGGAATTCATGGCTCATATTGGCCAGGAACTCGGTCTTTGCGCGTGACGCGAGTTCCACATCTTCTTTGGCTTTCTGTAACGCTTCGTGCTGAGCGATGCGTTCGGAGACATCAGCCGCGATGGTGACGACACCGCCATCGGGTAGCTTCGAGCGGCGAAGCTCCAATGTGCGCCCCGTGGCTAGCGTTTTCTCGTAGACTTTGACGTTCAGGGATTTCAGGATATCGACTTCCTGGTTAACCAATTTGTCGACATCCCCGTCCCCATGATCACCGCGCGCCGCCTGGTCACGGGCGACGTCCTCGAACGACGACCCCGAGTGGATCATGCCTTTCGGCAGATCGAACAATTCGGAGATCTTTTCATTGAAAGCCATGTAGCGTCCGTTCGGGTCTTTTACGGATATGCCGCTCGGCATGGCGGCGATGGCGGACTGCAGGATCGATTGCTCGCAACTCAAGCGTTCCTGCATTTCGACCTGCTCGGTAATGTCGGCCTGAATACTGACCACGCCGCCGCTTCTGGTCCGCCGGTTGCGAATATCCAGCCAACGGTTCTCATCAAGTTGGGCCGTGAACCGGCCTTCCATCGCCGAGGGCTCAAAGCCGGCACTCAAAGCGTCAGATTTTTGCCCTTTGGCGTCGTAGACCACTTGGCCGCGCTCAGTATCTAATTTTCCATGGCCCTCGAAATGCGTGCCGTGCCCCGCTTCCTGGTCGCTGTAGTGATGATATTCTTGCCACAAATGATTGCCGCGGATGACCTCGCCGTCGGCATCATAGAACACGACGCCCACCGGCATCTCATCGATGACTTGGGCGACATTGTCACGCGGTTGGCCCTCGGGATTTGCGTTCGGTTGTTTTCTGTCCATTGGACGTCCTCCATCCCTGCCGCTGAAAGTCCCCCAACTTGAGCGAATAGCAATATCGGTAAGATGACGATTGCAACTATAGCATAGTATTTTAATATTTATTCATAGTGCGGGCGGAAAATCGAGGTGGTTGGCTGCCTTGTGATCAACCGGTCACAAATGATTGCAACATCGGGGCCGTTAACGGATGGTCCGAATTCAATGAACAGCAAACATCAATCCAATGCCATTTGGGCGACCATGCGGGAGCCGAATTATTGGCGTTATGTTGTCGGCAATGGGCTGTCTCTTATCGGCACCTGGATGCAGCGCATCGCGGTCGGCTGGTTGACCTGGGAGTTAACTCACTCGCCGACCTGGCTCGGTCTTATTGCCATGGCCGATTTCTTCCCCGTCGTGTTCATGGGGCCGCTGGGCGGCGCATTGGCGGATCGCTACAGCCGGATAAGAATTATGGTGTTGTCACAAATCGTCGCTGCGGCGTGCGCCATTTCCATGTTCGGGCTTTCAATATCGGGTGCTTTGACGGAGTGGCATCTCGCGATATTTACGTTTTTGACCGGTCTGGCACTTGGCTTGAACCAGGCATCACGGATGGCTCTCGCGCCAAGCTTGGTGCCGCGCGAGCTTTTGACGACCGCCATCGCGATCAACTCGATGGTTTTTAATGGTGCTCGATTTGTCGGCCCGATGATTTCCACGGCGGTTATCAGCCTGTGGTCGATCCACTATTCATTTCTCATTAATGCGGTGTCTTATACGGCGCTCATCATTGCCCTTCTCACCCTCAACATTGAACGGCGGGAGCACCGCGGTTCACAAGGCAGCTCACGGTCGATCATCGATGATATCGGTGAAGGGTTCATTTTCATCAAAAACCACCTGCCGATCCGTTTGGTTATTGTCGTCATGACGATGTCCGCTTTATGCCTCAGGCCGGTTGTCGACCTGTTGCCCGGCCTGACTTCCGACGTGTTTGGGAAGGGCGCCGACGAATTTGCAATTCTGACCGCGTCGTTTGGCGTTGGTGCCATCGGTGGTGGTTTTTGGATGGCACGGTGGGTTGGCATCGAAGACCAACCGGTTGTTGCCTTGTGGGGAGTTATCGGTTCAGTCGGCGCGGGTATCGCTATGGTGGCGACGACGTCGTATGGCGTGGCATTACCGTTCACCGTTGCTGCCGGGTTCGCCATGGTCGTATCAGGCATCGGGATGCAGTCGACGCTGCAGCTCGTCACGCCGCCGTCCATGCGTGGCCGTGTACTTAGCCTCTATGGGGTCATCCATATTGGCGGCGCGGGCATCGGTGCGTTTGTCCTTGGATTGGCTGCGGAATTTATGGGGTTGCGTTTGCCAATTGTCGGCGCCGCCGTCATCGGCGCCATCATCTGGTATGCGGTCTGGCGGAAACGGCTCGTCATCGTCGACTCATTGAAATCCGAGACATTGGGGCCGCAATAACGGCTGATGATATGGGAGCACGATGGCGTTGTCGCAAGCGGTGAGACCGGCGGAAACTTTCGGCTCGCCGGGATAGACGTGGAGGCCCGCCCCGCCGATGGTTTCAAACCAAAGTGATTGTTGCAACGCATGTTCGTCGACCAGTTCCCCACGCGCGGTATTGATGAGAAACGCCATTGGTTTCATTAAATTGAGGCGCCGCTGGTCAATCATGCGGCGGTTTGATTGGCCGCCAGGGCAATGCAGGGAGACAAAATCAGCTTGCGGGAGAAGCTCATCAATTGACGTGACAACCTTGGCATTGACGGCGTTCAAGATTTCATCGGGCACCGGTGATCGATTATAGACAATGATCGACATGCCAAATTCATGGTGCGCGCGCTTCGCAACTTCCTGGCCAATGCGCCCAAATCCGATAATGCCGAGCGTTTTTCCCGACATCTTGGCGCCCACGAGATGGGTTGGCGGCCAATCATGCCACGAACGGGACCGCGCTTCGCGCTCGCCTTCTTTTGCCCGCCTGGCCAGCATCAATGTGATCGCCAAGTCTGCGGTGCACTCGCTCAGCACGTCGGGTTTATTGGTCACCGCAATGCCCACCTTATTGGTCGCCTCACCGAGCGCATTGCTGAGTTCGCACGGGCTTGAAGGTTTGTCATTGTCGTTCAGGACCAGATCGAAATCGACCTTCAATGCGGCTTCGGCGACTGCCGGCCAACGGCGGGTGAGAAGAATTTTTGGTTTTTCCATGTCTCAGGCCGCCTCGGATTTGCCGGTCATGATTTGGGCGACGGTCGCGCCAATTTGAGACGGCGTCGGCGAAATGATCGCGCCCGCAGCCCGAAGGATCTCAACTTTTTCCGCGGCACTTTCGCCTGTCGCTGTCACAATGGCGCCGGCATGGCCCATGGTTCTGCCCTTCGGTGCACTCAAACCGGCGACGTAGGCAACGACCGACTTGGTCATTTCATGTTGAATAAATTCGGCGGCTTCCGCTTCTTGGGGGCCGCCAATCTCGCCGATCATCACCACAATCTCGGTAGTGGCGTCATTTTCAAACAGTTCAAGAACATCTTTAAAGGAGCTGCCGTTGATCGGGTCGCCACCGATCCCGACGCTGGTGGATATGCCGATTCCCAATTCCTTCAACTGCGCGGCGGCTTCGTATCCAAGCGTCCCTGACCGGCCGATCACGCCGATGGGGCCCGGCAAATAGATATGGCCCGGCATAATGCCCAAGAGCGATTCGCCGGGCGTAATCGTGCCGGCGCAGTTTGGCCCGGTCAGGCGCATGCGGTCGGCTTTTGCATAACGGCGCATATAGCGTTTCACCCGCATCATATCCTGCGCGGGGATTCCGTCCGTGATGGATACGCAATACTTAATGCCGCCGTCGGCGGCTTCCATGATCGAGTCGGCTGCAAACGGTGGCGGAACAAATGCAATGCTCGCCGTAGCCCCCGTCGCCGCGGTCGCCTCTTTGACCGTATTGAATATCGGCACGCCCAACGTCGTCTCGCCGCCCTTGCCAGGTACGACACCGCCAACCACCTGGGTGCCGTATTCGATCATTTCCTTGGCGTGCAATTGGCCGAATTTTCCGCTGATCCCTTGAACCAGAACTTTCGTGTGTTTGTCGATCAGTACACTCATGACGCCCTCGCCTTGTCATCAGATTGCTTGCTGTTCGTCCAAGCCTCCACCACCCGTTGGGCAGCCTCTGATAATGTTTCCGCGTGGATGATGGGAAGCCCGCTTTGCTCCAGAACTTGTCGTCCGCCATCCACATTGTTTCCGGCCAGCCGGACCACGACGGGCACATCGACAGGGTCGTTCTGAAGGGTTTGTACGATCCCCTCGGCCACCCAATCGCAGCGATTGATGCCGGCGAATATGTTGACCAATATGGCCTCCACATTGTCGTCGGACCTCACCAGCTTAAACGCCTTTGCGACGCGCTCTGGTGTCGCGCCGCCGCCAATATCCAGAAAATTTGCCGGTTTCCCGTCGCTCAACTCGATCATATCCATTGTCGCCATGGCGAGTCCGGCGCCATTGACGATGCAACCGATCCGACCATCCAGACCGACATAGCTCAGGCCCCGGTCGGCGGCTTGGGATTCGCGCGCGTCTTCTTGCGATTTATCGCGCAGTTCGGAAATTTCCGCATGCCGGAACAAGGCATTGCTATCGAAAGTCATCTTCGCATCGAGCGCGACAATGTCGCCGTCGCGCGTCAACGCCAGCGGGTTAATTTCGACCATCGACGCATCGAAATTACGAAATGCACGGTAGCTTCCCAATATGGCCTCGACGGCTTTAGAAATTTGGGGCGCCGGAATGCCCAGATTGAACGCGATTTCGCGGGCTTGAAAATCACGCATGCCAACCGCTGGTTCGATAAACGTCCGCACAATGCTATCGGGCTGATCCGCGGCAATCTCTTCAATCTCCATGCCGCCAGCTGCTGAACTCACCACCGTGACGCGTTCCGCCGCCCGGTCGAGCACGAAGGCGAGATAAAACTCACGTTCAATTTCGACACAGCCTTCAACGTAGACCCGATAGATCATCTTGCCGTCTGGGCCTGTTTGATCGGTGATCAAGCGCTTGCCGAACATGGCATCGGCTGCGGCCAGAACCTCGTCTTCGTTTTCACAAATTTTGACGCCGCCTGCCTTGCCGCGCCCGCCGGTATGGACTTGGGCCTTCACAGCCCAAAGCTTGCCGCCGATGTCACGCGCCCGGTACGCCGCTTGTTCGGGGCTGTAAGCAAGCCCGCCGCGTGGGATGGAGACGCCGAAATTCGAAAGCATGGTTTTCGCTTGGTACTCATGGATATTCATCGATGTGAACCCCTTCACATGGCCGGCTAAATGAAATCACTTTATTCAGTTCGCTCTCTGGTCCGCCGCGTTGTTTGATGCCAATTGAAAGCGAACCATGATTGCCAACTTAACAATCATAGAACTCGGAATAGTTTTAGATACCAACACACCGATGCGGGGGGGATTAGAACCTACATGGGTGGGTAAAATCCCCCCTTTAAGGGGATTTACTAAACTTCGCGACGGCAATAAAGATTAGTACTGCCAATCTTGATATTGGAATTGTGGCCATGCGGAAGCATTTATTATTACGCACCTCGAATTGGATAATTTGCTGTTTCAATCGCCCCCATACGCGATCGCCTAAACAACTATCGCCTACGGACGGCTCGTCGCTTTTAAGCAGAAATAGATTGTAAAAGAAATTCTACGCACTGCCATTTATTCTCATGGTCAATAGTCAGCCACATCAAATCTTCAAAGAATTAAGGATCCTGAAAAATGAGTTTTCAAAACATCGATCAAGCGCCCGCACGGCTCAATCGGAGCGAACTTGCCGTCCCTGGAAGTCAGCCCGAACTCTTTGAAAAAGCATCAAATTCCGCTGCAGATGTCATTTTTCTCGATCTTGAAGACGCTGTTGCGCCGGATGAAAAAGAACAGGCCCGAAAGAACATCATTCAAGCTTTGAACGACATCGACTGGAATACAAAAATCATGTCGATCAGAATCAATGGGCTCGACACCCACTTCATGTATCGCGACGTGGTCGATGTGGTTGAGCAGGCCGGCGAGCGCCTTGATCTGATCATGATTCCGAAGGTCGGAACCGCGTCCGATGTTTACGCGCTCGACATGATGGTCACCCAAATTGAAGACGCCATGGGGTATGCGAAAAGAATTGGTTTCGAACACATCATCGAGACCGCTTTAGGCATGCAGAACGTGACTGAAATTGCGGCCGCCAGCCCGCGCAATGAGTCTCTACACTTCGGTGTCGCCGATTACGCCGCATCAACACGTGCAAGAACAACAACCATTGGTGGTGCTAATAAAGATTACGGTGTTCTTACGGATCCGGACGACAATGATGCCAGGGACTATTTCTGGAACGACATGTGGCACTACGCCATCAGTCGCTTGGTCGTCGCGGCACGCGCCAATGGATTGCGGCCAATCGATGGGCCGTTTGGTGATTTTTCCGATGCCGATGGCTTTCGAGCCGCCGCTAAACGGGCCGCCGTCCTTGGTTGTGAAGGGAAATGGGCCATACACCCCTCTCAGATTAACCTGGCCAATGAGATCATGAGCCCCAGTGACGAAGAAGTCGCGCGTGCGCAGAAGATATTGAAGGCCATGGCGGAAGCTGAAAAGGCCGGAAAGGGCGCGGTTTCTCTGGATGGCCGCTTGATAGATTATGCTTCTATTCGTCAGGCCGAAGTCCTTGTCAAAAAGGCTGAACAGATCGCAGCTAGTTCGGAAGCAGGCTAGTCCGGACCTGGCTAGTCCCCTCCTCGCCGGTTCTGGTTGAGGTTTCGATACTCGCGTGGTCACGTAGTATGGCCTTTTGAATCTCGCCCACGACGGATTGAAAAAAATGCAAATTCAATGAACGGTGATACAATCCAGAACGATCCCGTTGAAGACGACATATCCGAAAAGGATTTGCCGCTCCGCGATGATATCCGCCTACTCGGTCGATTGCTGGGTGATATTGTCCAGGCGCAGGAAGGCGAAGACATATTTGATATTGTCGAATCAATCCGGCAATCCTCCATTCAGTTTCATCGCAACGAAGACGAAGCGGCAAAAAAGTCGCTCGAAAATATCCTACAGAAGCTGAACCCCACCCAGGCCGTCTCGGTGGTTCGTGCCTTCAGTTATTTTTCTCACCTCGCCAACATTGCCGAGGACCAGCATCATAATCGACGGGTCCGCAGTCACGATCTCGCCGGATCGCCGCCGCGTAAGGGTTCCATAGCCCGGGCCATCGACGACGCCATCGAAAGCGGACGAACGCCAAGCGATCTAAGGTCGTTTTTCGCTGATGCTTATGTCAGCCCTGTGCTCACTGCCCACCCGACCGAAGTGCGCCGCAAGAGCACTATGCAGCGCGAGGTCCGGCTGTCCGCGTTATTGGCGCGGCGCGAGTTGGGGCCTTGGACACAAGATGAACTGTTGGAGATTGACGAGAAATTGAGCCGTAACGTCCTGGTGCTGTGGCAAACCAACCTGCTGCGCCAAACACGTTTGGATGTCCTGGACGAGGTTACCAACGGTATCTCGTATTTTGACTACTCGTTTTTTACGGAACTGCCCCGGCTCTTTGCCAAACTCGAAGACAGCCTGGCCGCGCTCGATCCTGAAATGGTGGATCAATCGTTGCCATCCTTTCTCCGCATCGGCAGTTGGATCGGTGGCGACCGTGATGGCAATCCGTATGTATCAGCGGACGTTTTGAATGAAACCATACGCCGCCAAAGCACGAAGGCGCTGGAATATTATTTGGCGGAAATTCATCTGCTCGGCGAAGAGTTGCCTCTGTCGAGCGCCGTCATCAAGGTTTCGCCCGCATTGCTGGAATTTGCCGGCGACTCGCCGGATACTTCTGCGCATCGCCAGATTGAGCCGTATCGCCGTGCCGTGTCGTGGATATATGCCAAGTTGGCGGCGACCCAAATGGCCTTGAATGGTGAACGTGCGGTGCACGATCCGATCGCCCGGGCCCTACCCTATGCCACGCGGGCGGATCTCTTGGCGGATCTCAATATCGTTCACCAATCGCTTGTCGAAAATGGTTCGGCGGCGCTTGCCAGGGGGCGCCTCCGGAATTTGCGCCGCGCCGTCGACTGCTTCGGTTTTTATCTGGCCCGCTTGGATCTCAGGCAAAACTCGGATGTGCATGCCGCGTGCCTCGGCGAATTATTTGAATTTGTCGCGCCGGGGGCAAGCTATTCCGATATGACTGAACCTGATCGGATTGACTTTTTATCTGGCGAGCTTGCGACGGCGCGCCCGCTGGTCTCGCCCCATCAAAAGTATTCTGAGCAGACGAGCAAAGAATTGGCAGTTTTCAACACGGCCCGGGAAAATCATCAAAAATACGGCGCCAACTGTGTCGCCCATGCCATCGTGTCAAACACGCAGAATGCATCCGATATTCTTGGTCTCGCCGTGCTGCTCAAAGAGACAGGCCTTGTCAGCCACGAGGGCGAATGTGCACTCAATCTGGTGCCATTGTTCGAAACCATCGATGATCTGCGCTGCTGCGTCGATATCATGGACACCTTGTTCTCATTGCCGGCATACAAGCGCTTGGTTGAGAGCCGTGGCGGCACCCAGGAAGTCATGCTGGGGTATTCAGACAGCAACAAAGATGGCGGCTACGTCACATCCGGCTGGGAACTTTACAAAGCCGAGGTGGGGCTGGTGGCGTTGGCTGAGCGCCATGGTATCCGGCTCCGGCTGTTTCACGGCCGTGGCGGTTCCGTCGGGCGGGGTGGCGGTCCAAGTTACGACGCCATTCTGGCCCAACCCCCCGGCGCGGTGAACGGGCAAATTCGATTGACCGAACAAGGTGAGATCATCTCGTCAAAATACACCAATCCCGTGGTCGCCCGGCGCAATCTTGAAATTCACGTTGCCGCAACGCTTGAGGCTTCGCTCATGCATCCCGAGGAAGGCCCGGTGCCAGAAGACTACACCCATACAATGGAGCGTTTGTCCGAGCTTGCCTACAAAGCTTATCGGGCGCTGGTCTTCGAGACGCCGGGGTTCAACGACTACTTCCGTGCGTCGACGGTGATCGAGGAAATCTCAACGCTGAATATCGGGTCCCGGCCGGCGTCGCGGAAGCAAGATGGCGGCATCAAAGACCTCCGCGCCATCCCGTGGGTGTTCAGTTGGTCGCAATGCCGCACCATGCTGCCGGGCTGGTATGGGTTTGGTTCGGCCATTGCTGCGTGGCTGGAAGAAAACCCCGATGATGGTCTCGACCAATTGCGGAAGATGTATCGGAACTGGCCATTCTTCCGCACGCTTCTTTCCAACATGGACATGGTTTTGGCGAAAACTAACATGGCTATCGCTGGGCGGTACGCGGCGTTGGTCCCCGATAAGACATTGCGCAATGACATCTTTGAACGCACTCGAAATGAACGAGCCGCGTCAATCAGCGCCCTGCTGCAGATATCTGAAACCGATCAGTTGCTCGCCACCAACCCGCTGTTGGCGCGCTCCATCCGTAACCGGTTCCCCTACGTCGATCCCTTGAACCATCTGCAAGTCGAACTCCTCAAGGCACACCGTGCAAAATCCAAAGATCCGAAAGTGTTGCGCGGCGTGCTTCTGACGATCAACGGCATATCAGCTGGATTGAGAAACAGCGGCTAGATCATCATGAATGCCGCCGGGATTTTTCGGGCTTTGGTTCCGCCGCGTCGGTTTGCAATTCGAATAACTGGCCGAAGCCGCTGACCGTGCTGGTGTTATTCATCAACCGCAGGGCGTGCCAGACTAACGCCTGATTGCTGGTGGTCACGGGTTTCCCTAATTTTTTCTCAACCTCATCGGCAATTGATGCGGCCCGGATGGCAGTGCATGAAATAAACAGTGCGTCAGCGCCGGGGTCGCACACCTGCACGGCGGCTTCCGCAATGGCAGCCAACGGCAATCCGGTCATTTCGATATCATCATCCATGCCGAAGCCGTCGATGTTTAGAATGTCGAACCCCTCGCCTTCGAAACTGGCGAGGACGGCGGCGTTGACGTCCACTGGATAGGGCGTCAGCACGGATATGCGCTTGGCCTCGAAGGCTTGCAGCGCGGCGGTCGCGGCGGCAATGGGATTGGTTACGGGGACGCCCGGTTGGGCGGCTTGGACGAGCCGCTGTACTTCATCCACGCCGATCGCCGCCGTGCCCGACGTGCAGCCGTAGATCATCACATCGACGCCGAGCCCCGGCAGGATGCCGGTGGCGGCGCGGGTGATGTCGCCGGCCATGGCGCGCAAATTCTCAATCGTCAGCGGATTGGCGTTCAAGACGCGATTGGTAAACAGATCGACGCCATCCGGCAGCATCCGGCGGAGATCGGTCTCGCTGTTAAAGTCGGTTGCCAGCGCCAACAGGCCGATGCGGCCGCCCGGCGCGATGTTTTCCAATTCGTATTGAACGTCCATCTCGGCGATCTCGACTATCTCACAATCGGCAGTTCAGCGGGCGCCCGGCGGCTTAGCATGCGCGCCCCGTCTTCGGTGATGACGATGTTTTCTTCGTGCACCATTTGCTTTCCCGGTGCGAATTCCATGCCGGGCTCCAAGGTCAACACGACGCCGGGCTCCAGCGGCGTACCGTCATCGGCGGTGTTGGAAGGCCATTCGGTCAGTTCAATCCCTAAGCCGTGGCCCATGCGCCCGACGCTGTTGCCCAGCGCGCCGCCATCTTCCAGAACCTGCCACATGGCTGCCCAGACGTCACTGGTGGTGGCCCCCGGCCGGGCGGCAGCGAACCCCGCGTCCGTTGACGCAAAAACCACGTCATAGGCGCGCCGCAGGTCGTCGTCGGCGTGCCCGAACACGAAGTTGCGGTCGAAGTCGCAGAAATAGCCGTCGAATGTAGTGCCGGTGTCGATGATCAGGACATCGCCGTATTCCAGGACCCGGTCTGTGGGGCCCATGATGATGCTGTCATAGCCGCCCGGTCCGGATCCGGCGATCAGATAGGGTGTGGTATCGGCCCCACGTTGCAACAGATCGATCCGCATACGGTGGCAATTTTGGCGCTCGCTTTCGCCGGCTTTCAAGGTTTCAGGTAGGTCTTCGAACACATCCGATGTCAGGTCGCAAACATAATGAATTTTCTCAATCTCGGCGGCGGATTTCACATAGCGTATCTGGTGCAGCAACAACGACGCATCGGAAATTTCAAATGCGCTCAAACCACCAAGCAACCGTTGATAGTCGCCCGCCGGCATCCGCAGGAAACTTTCATGGCCTAAGGGAACGCCCAGCCGGCCGAACTTCCGGCGCAGCCCATCAATCACGCTCGCCAACAATGAAATGCCATCGTCATCCGGGCGCGGTGCCGGCCAGGTGTGAATGTCATCGACCCAGGTGCCGGCCATGCCCGCCGCACCGATTTCCGGGATCACCGCAATCGGTTTGCCGTCCAGCGGCAGGACAACGAACCACGGCCGCGTCGGGCTTTCCCAGAACTGGGTGAAGAACCCGGTGAAGTAGCGCACATCGGGCTCGGTGGTCAGTAAAATCGCGTCCATGCCAGCGCGGCGCATCCGGTCTTGAGCACGCGCCATACGGGCCTCGAATTCCAATTGTTCAAATCCGCGGGCAGGTATCGGGTGCATCGGTGGGCCTCCGCAGTCCTACGCGCGCAGTTGGTCTTGGACGAGCCGGACCCAAAACTCCGTGCCGATCGTCAGAATCTCATCATTGAAATCATAGTTGGGGCTGTGCAATCCGCATCCACCGGGTCCATCCCCGCCGTTGCCCAACAACAGATAGCAACCCGGTTTGTGTTGCAGCATAAAACCGAAGTCCTCCGATGCCATGATTGGTGTGCAGGCACTATCGACGTTGTTTTTACCAACCAGTGCCCGGGCGACGCTAGCGGCTGCATGGACCTCGGTTTCCGAATTGATGGTGGCGGCGAATTCTCGGGAATAGGTGAAGTCATAACTGGCGCCATGGGCTGCGCAAATGCCCGATACAATGCGTTCCATCGCCGTCTCGATCTGGGTTTGAACTTCCGGTGTAAAGGCCCGCGTGTCGCCGCGCAACGTCACCCGTTCGGGGATCACATTGCGAGTCGCGTCGACGTCAAAATCAGTCACCGAGATAACGCAATTATCGATCGGGCTCAGGTTGCGCGAGACAACGCTTTGCAGCGCCAGAACAATTTCCGAACCGATGACGATGGGATCGATGCTCAGTTGCGGCATCGCGGCATGGCCGCCTTTGCCGTGGATCGTAATCTCAAAGTTATCTTCGCAGGCCATGATCGGGCCTGACCGGACGGCAAAATTTCCCGTCTCCAGCGACGGCATGTTGTGCACGCCATAGACGGCGTCGACGGGGAAACGGCTGAACAAACCATCCTCGATCATCGCCAAGGCGCCGCGACCGTGTTCCTCGGCGGGCTGAAAGATAAAGACCACGGTGCCGTCATAGTCATGGTTGTCGGCCAGCACTTTCGCCGCCCCCAATAGCATGGTCGTGTGGCCGTCATGGCCGCAGGCATGCATCAGACCTTCGTTGGTCGATTTGTGGGCGAAGGTGTTTTCTTCGGTAATGCTCAGCGCATCCATATCTGCCCTGAGCCCGATGGCACGTTCGCCGTCGCCGCGTTTCAAAACACCGACAACGCCGGTGCCGCCCACACCTTCGTGGACCTCGACACCGAAACCGCGAAGCAATTCGGCGACCCGGCCAGCGGTGCGATGCTCTTCAAATCCCAATTCCGGATAGGCGTGGAAATCATGGCGCCAGGAAACCAATTCGCCCTGCATGTCGTTGGGCATGTCATTGGGAATTTTGTTTTGCATGTTGTTTCCGGGGGCGTGAATGTCTTGCATCGCTTCATCCTAGACTTAATCAGACGCGGCTATTCTATCAGGCGAGCCGCCGTGATACGACCGCCCTCACCCCTCTTCAAGGCCTTCGGTCATGAAGACCAAGCACCGGCTGTCGGCGCCCGGCGCGATCTTTTTTAACCCAGCCAGGGACGCGGCACCACTTGGCGTCGTCTTGAAATTGTGTGCCGCCAGCGTATCGGCGGCGGCAGCGCCTTCGTCGTCGGAAATGGTAATGAACAGATCCGCGTCATCCTTCAGCGACGAATAGGCAATCAACGACGCATCCTTGCAATCCAACCGACCCATGTTTGAGAGCGGTCCGTCAACGTGGGTCATCCGGCCAGCCTTCACACTTTCGATCAAACACGGCGCGTCATCGGGCTCAACGATAATGATTTCCGGTCGCTCGGCCCAATGCACCCGAATTTGCGCGGCGACCGCGGCAGCGAACCCGCCGACACCGGCCTGCAAAAAGACGTGGGTGGGCCAGTTGCCACTTGCCACAAATTCCGAACGGCATTCCTCAGCCAGCACGGTATAGCCTTCCATCGCCAAGGCCGGGCGCTCGATATAGCCGTCCCAGGACCCGTCGGCCAATAACAACCAGTCGTTGGCATCGGCCAACGACATGGCCTCGGCGACGCTGTCTTCATAGTTGCCGTCAACGCGGACAACCTCGGCGCCCATGGCGCGAATTCTGGCCGCAAAGCCTTCCGGCACGGACGCAGACAGAACAATGACGCCGTTCGCACCGAATACCCGTGCGCCGGCAGCAATGGATAAGCCGTGATTGCCCGCACTGGCGGTGATGAATGTTAGGTCTCTGGCGACGGCTTTCGCGGCGTCGCTAGTTGGGTCGGCCTCACCCGAGCGGTCCGATATCATCTGCGCGACGGCAAAGGCGCCGCCGAGCGCCTTGAAGCTGCCTAGGCGCATGCGTTGCGACTCGTCCTTTAGACTGAGCGTCCCGACACCGCACTCGCCCGCAAGGGATTGGAGGCCGATAAGCGGCGTGGGTGCGTAGGCCGGGCAAATTTTGAGCATTGCCATCGGGCGGTCTGAACTGGGCCTGAAGAGGCGCGGTTCAGCGGGGCTTTTGGGTGTGTTTGTGTATTGCATGATGTGCGCACACTACAGGGAATTAAATCGATTTAAATTTCAAAATCCTATAAATATTGATAATATTTCTCACAATAAATAATAATTTGATGTATTTCTGTCATAAATAGGCTAACTCATGAATGACCTGTCCAAAAGTGATCAGACAATATTGCGCCTGCTACAAGAAAACGCACGCGAGAAACTTGAGACCATCGCGGCTGAAACCGGGCAATCCGTGGCCACCGTGCAGCGCCGCATTAAACATTTGAAGGCTGCCGGCGTCATCACCGGCGAAACCGCGCTGATCTCTCGCGAGAAAGCGGGTTATGCGATGACGTTTTTGGTTCTTGTCGAATTGGAACGCGAGCGGCTTGATCAACTCGATGCCTTTCGCCGAAAAGCCAAGGCGGAGCCGCAGGTTCAGCAATGCTATTACATCACCGGTGAGGCCGATTTCGCATTGATTGCACTGGGCCGGAGCATGGAAGATTTTGAACTATTGACCCATCGGCTGTTTTTCGGCGACTCGAACGTGAAACGCTTTCGAACGTCGGTCGTCATGGGCCTCACCAAAGTCGGCCTGACGGTGCCCATCGGCGGCGATACCGGCGCGCCAGGCGCTTAGGTGGCTTCATCGGCAATCTGCGCCAATGCCGCGTCGCAAATGGCGATACCTTCGTCGATGTCGGCGTCCGTGTGTGCGGTGGAAACGTAGAACTTGTTGTCGCCTTTAAGGATGCCACCGGCCAAGATCAGTTCATTAAAGCGCTTGCCCAATGTGCGGTCGCTTTTCATGGCGCCCCGGTAATCGATTACCTTGTCCGATGTGAACAAAATATCGAACATCGGCGGTAAGCCCATGATTTGGGCCTGTAGGCCATGCTTGGTAATGGATGCCGTCAACCCGTCCATGAGTTTTTGGCCGGATGCGAACAGGTATTCATAGGTCCCCTCGCCGCGCAGCACTTCCAGGGTCGCCAGCCCGGCGGCGGCGGCGACCGGATTGCCGCTGAGCGTGCCGGTTTGTTTGACGGCGCGACCCGCACCGACTTCGGATGCATCAAAATGCGCCATGATGTCGTCGCGTCCGGCGACGCACGCCAACGGATAGCCGCCGCCGACCACCTTGCCCAGCGCACAAATGTCGGGCACCACGCCGTAGTATTCCTGGGCGCCGCCATAGGCAAAGCGGAAACCGGTGACGACTTCGTCAAAAATTAATGGGATTCCGGTTGCCGTCGCGATTTCGCGCAGCGCTTCCAAGAATCCCGATGCCGGCGGGATCATCCGCTGCAGGGGCTCGACGATGATGCCGCCCAACTCGTCCGCGTGTTCGCGGATCAGGCTGACGGCGGTGTCCGCATCATTGAACGGCGCAATCAGGATGTCGTCGCGGATTTTCGACGGGATGCCGGCGGTGTCCGGCGTGGCTTGCGGGAAGTTGCCGGGCCGGGCCGGCGCCATGCTCATCAGCGCATAATCGCTCATGCCGTGGAAGCCGCCTTCGAATTTCAGGATTTTGTCCAGGCCGCGATAAGCCCGCGCGACGCGCATGGCGTAAAACGTCGCTTCCGAGCCAGTGCTCACGAAGCGGACCTTGTCGGCGCACGCCACGGCCTTGCAAATTTCCTCCGCCAGTTCGATGCCATGGGCGTTGTTGACGAAGAATGTCGCGCCTTTCGAAACCTGATCGAGGACCGCCGCCTGCACATCCGCGTGCCCGTGGCCGACCAGCATCGGCCCCGACCCCAATAGGAAATCGATATATTCGTTATCGGACTCGTCCCAAACCCGGCCGGCCTTGCCTTCCTTGATGACGACATCAAAGGTAACGTTGCCGAAACCGCCGCCCGGTAACACCTTGCGGGCGCGTTCCTTAATTGCGGTCTCGGTCTCGGAAACGTTGCGTTGGCTCATGACGGTGTCCTCTCGTGCCACGGGAAAGTCATTGATCGGCGACGGAGATTGTTGGTGATCAAATGGCCGTGGTCAATGCCGCAATTAGGCCCTCTGTTCCGCGGCCCACGCACTTAGCGCCGGGCCGAAATCCTCCCAGCGCCGGTAGCCGATGGTGACGATCTGAGCTTTGCCGTCCTCGACCGCCAGAAGGGTTGGAAAACCGGTAACGCCAGAGGCCTGGGAGAGCCAGAAGTCGCCTTGCGTTTCGGTGATGGTTTCTGCGTCCTCATAGTCACTGCGGAAGGCCCGGTCTTCAAAGCCGTGGCTTTGCGCAATGGCTGCCAATTCATTAATGTTGGTGACGTCACGGTTTTCCGCATAGAACGCGTGTTGCACGGATTTCAACACGGCCAAGGCCTTGCCGGCATCAAGGCGTCTGGCGGTAACCACCGCGCGGCACGCCGGTTCGGTGTCGCAGACAAAATCATTGCGGTTGAAAAATTCAAAATCAAAGGGTTGGCCCGAGGCTTCCTTGACGTGTTCCCAGTGGTTGCGGGTGCTGTCTTTCGCCCGGTCGTGCATGATTTCCGTTGTCCCCGGTCTGAGCCCACCCATGACCGGGCGGATTTCCAGAGTGTCGGGAAGGTCTTCGATCATCCGGACAACGCTGGGTGAAAACCCCCAGCACCACGAACACATGGGATCGGCGAAATACAACAGATGACGTTCGGCTGTCTCTTGTGGATCGTCCGACATGGTGCCCGGCTCCCGCGTTGCGCGCCACATTGATCCTAATGTGGCGGCGCGGCATTGACAAAACCCGGGCCTGAGGGAACCCTGTCGGCCTTATCAAACGAGGATATTCACCGAGGATATTCAATGACTGATCGTTTCCCTACCGCCAGTTTCCCTGCCACCCGCATGCGCCGCAATCGGCGTACCGATTGGCTGCGCCGTCTAGTCCGCGAGACCCAGCTGACGGCGGATGATTTAATCTGGCCGATTTTTGTCGTCGATGGCGAAAATCAGCGGCTGCCCGTTGAGTCCATGCCCGGTGTCGACCGTTTAAGCTGTGATTTGATCGGAGATGCGGTCAGTGAGGCACGGGACCTGGGCATCCCCATGGTCGCGATCTTTCCTTATACGGAAGATACGCTGAAAACCCCGGATGCGCGCGAAGCCTATAACCCGGAAAACTTGGTTTGCAATGCGGTGCGCGCCATTAAGATGGCAGTGCCTGACATAGGCGTGATGTGCGACGTGGCGCTCGACCCGTTTAATTCCGACGGTCACGACGGCTTGGTCCGGGACGGGATTATCTTGAATGACGAGACGCTAGAGGTGCTTTGCAAACAGGCTCTGGTCCAAGCGGAGGCCGGCTGCGATGTGATTGCGCCGTCCGATATGATGGACGGGCGCATCGGCGCCATCCGCACCGCGCTGGACGGCGCCGGAATGACGGACACGGCGATCATGTCCTATGCGGCGAAATATGCGTCCGGGTTCTATGACCCGTTCCGCGATGCGGTTGGCTCGGGCGGCGCGTTGAAGGGCGACAAAAAAACCTATCAGATGGATCCCGGCAACACCGACGAAGCAATGCGTGAAACCGCGCTGGATATTGCCGAGGGCGCCGACATGGTCATGGTCAAGCCCGGCCTGCCGTATTTGGACGTGCTATACCGGGTCAAGCAAGCCTTCGGCATGCCGACCTTCGCCTACAACGTATCGGGCGAATACGCCATGCTGCGCGGTGCCGGTGAGGCCGGTCGCCTGGATTACCCGAACGTGTTGATGGAAACGCTGAGCGCCTTCAAACGCGCCGGCGCCGACGGCGTGCTGACCTACGGCGCCGTGGACGCGGCGAAAATTCTGAAAGACCGATAGACGTTAGACGACCTTGCCGGCGTCCTTTGAAAGGTCCAGCAACCGGTCGATATCAAGGACCACCAGCAGGTTATCCTCCAGCCGGTAAACCCCGTTCGAAAACTCCCGCCAGACCGGGGCCAAGGTCGCTGGATTGCGTTCAAATTTCTCATTCGGCAATC
>JABJBP010000058.1 GCA_018665815.1 Rhodospirillaceae bacterium | reverse complement strand
TAAAGCCCGCCCCAGGGGTCGACGGTCCAATCATCGGTGGCCGGATTGGTGTCCATGTGGCCGTTGAACAACAGGCTCTTGCCGCCGCCTGTGCCCTTCAGCGTGCCGATGGCGTTGAAGCGCTCGGCTTCCACATGCTGCAACGCCGCGTCGAGGCCTAGGGTGGTCATGTGATCGACCATGTGTCGGGCCAACTCGGTCTCGCCGGGCTCGCCGCTGTAGCTTTTGAAGCGGATCATGGCGGCCAGGAATTCCAGCGCCTCTTTGTCGTCGATGCCGTCGAGTAGTCGTTGCGTATCCATGAATGCCGTTTCCTTGTTACTTCGCAGCCAAAGCGCGGGCCTGATCCATTAAGGCCGCGATGGCGCGGTCAGTCTGGTGCCGCCGGCCCGACCATTGCGCACGATGATTGTCCAGCGCCGTGGCCAGCGATCCACAATGGGCGCGGGTCTCATCGGGGTGGACGCTGCCTTCGGTGGCGCGGCTGGTCAGGAAAGATCGTGCGTCGAGAATGTCGCGGAGATCGTCCGTGGACAGGTTGATCTCCGTATCCGCCATTTCGCGGCCGGCTTTGGTCAAATCCTCGGCCTGCACATCGGCGGGCGTGTGCCCGGCGGCGATGGCGTCACGAACAAACCTGCCGACCACATGATGGGCGGCGCGGAACGGCAGGTCATAATGGCGTACCAATTCATCGGCGAGATGGCTGGTGGTACTCCAAAAGGCGCCGGCTGCACTGGCCATGCGGTCCTCGTGAACGATCAGCGTCGCCACGGTCTCGACGCTGAGTTGGAGGGCTTGGAGTGTGGCATCACCCATGCCGGTCAACAGATCGTCGGCGAAAGTAAAATCAAGATCGGTGGAGACGACGCTGTGCTGGCAGGCCATGACGCCCGGCAACCAGCCGGCCGCCTGCCCGCCCAGTGACTTGATGCGTTCCAGAGAATGGGGATTTTTCTTTTGCGGCATGATGCTCGACGTGCCGGCAAGGCCGTCGGCGACCTCGACGTAGCCGAACTCCCATGAATGCCAAACGTAGAGATCGTTCGCCAGCCGCCCCATGTTGGACATCAATTGAGAAAGCACGGCGACGACCTCTTCGATAAAGTCCCTGGCAAATCCGCCGGCATCCGAGGAATTGACGACGATGTCATCGTGTCCCAGCAGTTCGGCGCTCAACCGGCGGTCCACGGGCCAGGACGTGCCGGCCATGGCAGCACCCCCCAGGCTTGAGAGATTGGTGTGCGCGAACGCACCGGCCAGGCGCGCGAGATCGCGATCAAACGCCGCGCCATAGCGCATCAAATGATGGCCAAAGGTCGTTGGCTGGGCATGTTGAAGATGCGTGTAGCCCGGCATCAATGTTTCCGCGTGCCGTGCCGCCTGATCAAGGACCGCGTCTTGCAGACGGATGGTTTCATCGGCAACGTCGAGTAACAGATCGCGGAGATAAAGACGTTCAGAGGCGGCGCTCTGGTCGTTGCGACTGCGGCCGGTCTGCAGCCGTCCGGCGATATCATCGCCGATGCGCTGGCCCAGGTAATACTCGGTCTGGACCAGGAATGAGCCCGATTGCGGCAACCAGGGGAACCCTTCACCGTCGCTGTCATAAACTTCCAGCAGACCGCCGAGTAGCTTGGCGCCTCGCTCTTTGGTTAAAATACCGGTTTCGCTCAACATCACGGCATGGGCGAGATCAACCAGCACGTATTCGCGAAACCGCCGCACTAGACGCGGGATGTGCGGTATCTCTTCACAGTCGACCAGGACTTGTGTCCTTGGTCCGAGCCGCGCTTCTTCAAGAAACACATCGTCCTTGCTGCTCATCCGCTTAACCTTTATCGGCGCCGCTCTCGCGGCCTTGAATAAGACCGGCCATCAAATAGGCGATCACATAGACGATCAACCGATAGATCACCGCTGAGCCCGGCGGAATACAGATAAACGACATGCCGGTGAGCCCGCGCCGGCCAATTTCATTGGCGACGCGAATAACCTCGTAGTCACTCATGCCGATAGGCTCGGCCAGATCGCCCAAAATATCGCCCGGCGCAGGACCATTGCCGCCGATGACGTCCATATCAAAATGCACGTAGACCGCATCGGTGCCGTCGTAGGCGTGGTGCAGTTCGCTGCATAGGCCATCAATGCCGAGTTCCGTGCGGACCTTCCACATGGGGATGAAATGGCAGCCGCGCTCGAGGTAAAAGCGGACCTGTTCTTTCTTTTCCAGCATGCCGCGCTCGCCGATCTCAACCAGATTGGGGATCGAAAAATTATTGTGAAATTCGTAGGTCTTGGCCTTCCAATTACCGCTGCCGGCGATGCGCGGGTCGTTGGTCAGGTAATCAATGGGCTTGGAATCCCAGTGAGTGTCGAGGCTGATCATACCGACCTTGCCCGCCGCCCGCTCGGCGATCGGCTTGGCAATGGCGTAGGAACTACAAGGTGAGTTTTGGCCGACGACAATGGGGATGGCGCCCGCATCAAGCGCCGCGCCGACCATCGCCTCGACCGCGGCCTGGGCGCGCAGGATATTTTCCGCCGTCGGGTCTTTGAGGACGCCCGGCGGAATTTCCGCGTCGCCCATATCGACGACGTTGAGGTGCTCAAAAATATCCAAATCAAAATCCTGCAGATAGCCCGATGGATAACGGATTGATTGTTGGCGGACGCGTTTTGAGGCTTGCTCCCATTCCGATTTGCTGACGCCCGCATACTTGCCCTTGCCGGCCTTGTCTCGGGACCCGGCGACGTAGGAGGACCCGATAATGACTACGTCGGCGCCCGCCAGATCTTCGGGCGTGGTCGCGTGCGGCACACCCATGAAGGTCGGCGTGTCGTCATCCAACATCGGGAATTCGCGGTCCTTGACCCGGTAATGGCTCTTAATTTCTTCCCAGGTGACGGTGTAGGTCATTTGGCCTCTCCCAAGGTGTCGATCATCAATTGTGCATAAATCCTAGCCGCTCGCGCGACATCACCCAGGTGCACCGCCTCGTCCGCCATGCCGGAATTGGTGAAGTGCGGGTCTTCGTTCTTTTCGGTGCGCCGGTAGGGGCCGTACATGGCGGTGGGAATGCCGATGTCGAGCAGGAAGTGTGCGTCCTCGAACCCCGCCGTCGAACCAATCACGGCATTTTCTCCGGTGACCGTCTGATGCGCCGCCTGGCAGGCTTTGACGATGGCGGCTTCGGGGTCGATCTCGCCGGGAGTGACGTGCATCAGCCGTTTGATGGTGAACGACCAATCGTCCGGGTCGGCGGCGCGCAATCGTTCGCAAAGATCAAAAATCTCTGCCTCCGCCGCGTCGGCGTCTTCGCCGGGCACCATGCGGCGGTCGATTTCGATGACCGCTTGATCGGCAACCAGATTGGTTTTGGTGCCGCCATGGAGCGAACCGATATTGATTGTCGGCGCCGGCAATAGGGCGTGCGTGCGGTCTTGCATACTAGGCACAAGCTCGTCCTCTAAGGCGGCGACGATGCGTGCGGCCTTAGAGACCGCATTGACGCCGAGCCAAGGCCGGCCACCGTGGGCGGATTTGCCCAACACCTCGATCTCCAGCCACAGCGCGCCACGATGCGCGACGCGGACCGTGTCGCCTGTGGGTTCGCAGACCACCGCCATGTCAGCCTGGATCAGTCCTTCGGCGGCCAGGTATCCGGTGCCCAAGTGGCCGCCGCAAACCTCATCGGCCACGGCGGTGACGACAACGTCACCAATAAGTTGGCGTCCGGCGCGCTGCAGCGTGTCGACGCCGAAAACAATGGCGGTCAGGCCGGCCTTCATGTCCATGGCGCCTTGGCCGTATAGGACGCCGTCCTCGACGATGGCGGCAAAGGGGTCACGGGTCCACTGGGTGCCGGGCGGCTGGGTGTCCATATGGCCATTGAACAAAAGCGCCGGGCCATTACCTGTTCCGGCCAATCGGCCGACAACGCTGGGCCGCCTGGGCGCGGCTTCGACGGTGGTCACGTCAAAGCCGAGCGCTTCGAGTTTTTCCGCCATCAAAGCCGCCACGGCGCCTTCATGGCCCGGCGGATTGACCGAGCGGGCGCGGACAAGGGCGGTGAGAAAGGCGGCTAAGCCAGCCTCATCTACCGTATGTGATTTAAGTTCAGACATTGTCCAATTTCATCGTAAATCGGCAAAAAATCGAATGAATGTCTTCATCGTCCATTAATGGTGGCACCGGTCAAGGGCTGAGTACACGCCGGTTATGAGGGCATTCACACAAAAGATTCGACGCAAAACCGATTTGAAACCATTATGGCAGGGGAGAAATAACAGCGGGATCGAAGGAGCCGGGTTCCACGTAAAAGAAAGTATTGGTCAATCAGTCCTCCTGCGTAGGCATGGAATTTGAAATTGAGACGTCTGCAAGGCGGCATAAATGATTGATCCTTTCCGAAAGCTCCACGATCAAACATGTTCGATTAAAAGTGTTCGACCGGATCAGATTAGGGAGAGATTAAGATGCGACTTAAATTTTCAATTGTATTCACCGCACTTCTGGCGCTGGCATTAAGTGCCGGTACCGCGGATGCGCAAAAACGCGGCGGGGTGCTTAAATTCGCCACGCCGAGCGTCAAACCGGGCCTCGACCCGGCACGCACCCGGACGGGTGACGCGTATATGCTGACGGGTATGATCTTCAGCAATCTGACGCGCATCAGCCACGAATTAAAGCCCGAACCCCAGCTGGCGCACAAATGGGAAGCCAGCGCGGATAGTTCTGAGTGGACCTTCCATCTGGTCAAGAATGCCAAATTCCACAATGGCCGGCCGGTGGTTGCGGCCGATGTCAAATTCTCGCTCGACCGTATCCTCGATCCGAAAACCGCCAGTAAAGGCCGTAAGGCGCTTGGCCCGATCAAGGAAATCATCGTCAAGGACGACCACACGATTGTATTCAAACTGAAGGGCCCCTACGCCGACTTGGCCTTGCAGTTGGGCAACACGTTCTCGCGGATCATCGCCAAGGAAAACTTGGCCGATATCGCCAACAAGCCCATCGGCAGCGGTCCGTTCAAGCTGAAGGAATATGTGCCCGGCAACAAAGCCATTGTGGTGCGTAATCCGGATTACTTCGAAAAAGGCCTGCCCTACCTGGATGAAGTTCATCAGATCTACATCAAGGAATACGCAGCCCAAGTTTCCGCATTGAAGACCGGCGAAATCGACATCATGTATTTTGCGCCTTCGGAAATTATCCCTGAGTTGAAGAAGGACCCAAACGTCGAGGTCAAGATCGTCTCGGCACCGTCGTTCCAGCCGTTGATCATGTGGGTCACGGAAAAGCCCTTCAACGACGTTCGTGTGCGCCAAGCCTTGCGCTATGCGGTTGACCGCCAAGCCATGATGGAAGCGGCCACGGGTGGTCTCGGCGTGCTGGGCAATGACAGCCCAGTCAGCCCGTCCAACCCCTACTACAACAAAGCCTTGCCGCAACGGAAACAAGATCCCGCCAAAGCCAAAAAACTGTTGGCCGAAGCCGGTTATCCGAACGGTATCGATATCACGCTCTATACCTCGACCCAGCGTCCGGGTCTGGAACCCGCCGCCGTTGTGGCCCAGCAGGTCACGGCGTCATCGGGCTTCCGGGTGAAGATCGAAAGTGTCGAGATCGCACGGCTCTATAAGGATATCATCCCGAAGGCAAAACCCATGGCGACGTCGCACAACAACTGGTTTGGGCGGCCGACCATTGATGAGAGCCTGACGCCGTTCTACTTCACCAAGAGCAACTGGAACTATACCGGATATTCCAATCTGGAAGTCGACAAGTTGCTGGACGCGGCGAAGGCCAAAACCGACTTTGCGAGCCGAAAAAAGCTCTATGATCGGGTTCAGGAAATTCTCTACAACGAAGGTCCTGACGTCGTGGCGTACTTCAAGAACTACGTCTCGGCCATTCGTAAAGAGGTCAAGAACTACAAGCTCATCCCTGTACAGTATGTCGATCTGCGCGATACTTGGGTCGAGCGTTAAGCGCTAACATTTCGGATTGGGACGGGCAGACTAGAGCCCGTCCCATTTCGTGTGCTTAATCTCTAAGGATTGACGGTCTATGCTGAAATACATGGCACGGCGCCTCGGGCTTCTGACCCTGACGCTTATCGGCATTTCCGCCATGATCTTTGTTATCGTCCAAATTCTGCCCGGCGACGCCGTCGACCAGATCCTTGAGGCCTGGGTCGAAAGTGAAGGCGGTGCGCATGACCAATTGCGCAAAAAATTGGGTCTCGACCGCCCCCTTCACGTCCAATATTTTACCTGGTTGTGGGACATCCTGCACGGCGATCTCGGGCGTAGTCTTTCCATGGAAGCGCCGATTGCACCCATTCTCATCGAACGCCTGGGCTTCTCGCTTCGCCTGGCCATTCCGGCACTTGTCATATCGGTCTCATTGAGCCTCGTGCTTGGCGTTATCGCGGCGATCAAACCCAACGGCTTTCTCGACCATGCCATCACCGTCATCACCCTGACGGGCGTTTCCGTGCCGGCGTTTGTGTCCGGCTCATTGTTTATTCTTATTTTCGCCGCTTGGCTGCAGTGGTTCCCGTCCACCAGTTCGCTTTCGGAAGGCGAGGGGTTCTTTCATTGGGCCTACGTACTGGCGATGCCGATCGCGGTTCTGTCCCTTGAAGCCCTGGCGCATCTGACCCGGATCACCCGATCATCGATGATCGAGGTGCTGAAGACGCCTTACGTGCGCACTGCGCGGCTCAAGGGATTGCCAAAACGATTGGTGATCTACAAGCACGCGCTCCGCAATGCCATGTTGCCGACGGTGACGGTGATTGCCTTTAACATCGGCTGGATGCTGGGCGGCGTTGTTCTGGTTGAACAGGTTTTCAGCTATCCCGGGCTTGGCAGTCTGGTTCTGTTTTCCATCGAACAGCGCGACACGCCGCTTTTGCAGGCCAGCATGTTCTTTGTTGCCACCGGTTACTGTGTCGCCAACCTGGTGGCCGACATGGCGTACGCGCTGCTTGATCCGCGTATTCGGTATTCATGATGAGGGGACTGATGAAAGGTGCCGATCACGATGTCTGAAACCACGACTGCCAATGGTTCCGCCAATGGTTTAGGGGCCGAGACCGCGCGGATCGTCAAACCGCCGCGTCAGGTACCGCTGAGCTTAATGATCGGCGGCGGCATTGTCGGCATGTTTTTAATTCTGGCGGCGATTGGTCCCTACATCACGCCCTATCCCTTCGACCAGTTCCATTTTAGTACACGCTTGGCGCCGCCATCGGCGGATTTCTGGTGGGGCACCGACCGTTATGGCCGCGACATTTTCAGTCGGGTTATCCACGGCACCCGGTTAACTGTTTTCATGGCCGGTACAGGCACCCTCATCGGGGTGTCCTTTGGTCTGTTGATTGGCCTGTTCAGTGGTTATGTCGGCGGTTGGATTGATGAAGTTCTGATGCGGCTCACCGACATCGCCATGTCGTTCCCTGGCCTTCTGTTGGCGATGCTGGTTGTCGCCGCATTGGGCTCCAACGAGGTCAACGCGGTCATCAGTATCGGCATCGTGTTCACACCGAAGGTGGCGCGTGTGGTGCGCAGTGCGACGCTTGGATTGCGCCATGTGCAATTTGTCGAAGCCGCCGAAGTGCGCGGCGAAAGCAACAGCTTCATCATTTTCCGTGAAATTCTGCCCAACGTCTGGCCGCCGATCATCGTTGAGACCTGTATCCGTCTGAGCTACGCCGTGCTGTTGGTGGTATCGCTCAGTTACTTGGGGCTTGGTGCCCAGCCCCCGGCCCCCGACTGGGGCCTGATGATCGCCAAGGAACGCGCCTTTCTGGTCTCCGCGTCGTGGGTGGTGTTGGCGCCTGCGGCGGCCATCGTCAGCTTGATCATTGGTGTCAACTTGTTGGGCGACGGCATGCGCGAATGGTTGGCGGCGAGGAAGACAGCCGATGAATGACGCAGTTTTGCCGGGTTCTGGATCAGTATCTACGCCGGACGACCCCGGCCGGCCGGTTCTCACAATCCGTGATATGCATATTTCCTATTATGCCCGCGGCCAAGAAATCAAGGCGGTGCGCGGCGTAAACCTGACAGTGCATGCCGGCGAAACGCTGGCCCTGGTTGGTGAAAGCGGATCGGGCAAAAGCTCGGTCGCGTTCTCAACCATGCGCGGTCTTGATGCCGCCGGGCGGCTCAAGCAGGGCTCTATTCATTTCAATGACACGGATATTCTCAGCCTCGGGCCGGCGGAACTGCGGTCTGTCCAGGGCTCGCGGATTGCTATGGTTTACCAGGACCCGCAAACCGCCCTCAATCCGGCGTTCCGCATTGGTGGGCAAATCGCCGAAGTGGTGAGCGAACACACCGATGCGTCAGGTGCGCAAGCCCGCCGACGGGTGTTGGATTTACTGGAAGAGGTCAATCTGCCCGATCCCGAAGGTGTTTATCTGCGCTATCCGCATGAACTTTCCGGCGGCCAGCAACAGCGCGTCTTGATCGCCATGGCGTTTGCGTGCAATCCTGAATTGCTGATCATGGATGAGCCGACCACGGGCCTCGACGTGACCACCGAGGCGCATATCCTGGATCTGGTGGCGAAGCTCAAGGAATCGCATGGATCTGCTATTTTGTATATCACCCACAACCTGGGCGTTGTGGCGCAGTTCTGCCACCGGGTGGCGGTCATGTACGCCGGCGAGATTGTCGAAGAAGGCCCGGTGTCCAGGGTCTTCTCAAAACCCGCCCATCCCTATACCCGCAGCCTGTTGACCTGTATCCCGAGGCTCGATCTTTCAAAGCATGATCGGCCGTTGAGCGCCATCAAGGGCCGGTTGCCCAATCTGGCTGACATCCCCGGCGGCTGTGTCTTTGCGGCGCGTTGCAATGAGCGCGAAGATGCTTGTGAGGCGAATGATGTGCCGCCCGACCCGGTCGGCGATGATCCCAACGATTTTGTCCGCTGCTTACGGTGGCGCGATATCCCTGAATTCGAATTTGATCGTCACAAGCGCGACGCGAATGCCGTCCGTGCGACCGAGACCGTCGATGAGCTTTTGGAGATTGGTGATCTGCGTTGCTATTACCGATTGCGGCGCGGCGTGATGGATTTCGTCACCGGCAGTGCGCCCAAACATGTTCACGCCGTCGACGATGTCGATATGAAGCTGGGCCGCGGCCAGACCCTGGCGATTGTCGGCGAAAGTGGATGTGGCAAGACGACGCTCGGGCGCACCATTGTCGGTTTGCAGTCCGCGACTGGCGGCAATCTGGTTTTCGAAGGCACTCAATTGGCGGGCATGGCGCGCGAACGTGGGCCCGACCTGCGCCGCCGCGTCCAGATTATTTTTCAAAACCCCGACGCCACACTGAACCCGCAAAAATCCGTCGGCGAAACCGTGCGCCGGCCCTTGGAGCTGTTCGGTCTGGTGCCCGCGGGCGAACAAGAAAAGCGTGTTGCTGATCTGTTGCGCAGCGTCAACCTGCCGCCGGCCTATGCACACCGGTTTCCGCACGAACTGTCGGGTGGCGAAAAACAGCGCGTCGCCGTGGCCCGGGCGTTTGCCGCGGAGCCGGAACTGATTGTCTGTGATGAGCCTTTGTCGGCGCTCGACGTATCGGTCCAGGCGGCGATCCTCAATTTGTTGGTCGATCTGCAGAAATCATCCAACACGGCGTATATGTTCATTTCCCATGACCTTTCGGTGGTCCGCTATTTGGCCGATCAGGTGATGGTCATGTATATGGGGCGTGTTTGTGAGCTTGGGACGCCCGAAGAGGTCTTCGTGCCGCCCTATCATCCCTACACCGAGGCCCTGCTGTCGGCGATCTCAATTCCTGATCCGTCAATCGAGCAAGAAAATGTGCGCTTGGAAGGCCCAGTGCCGAGCCCGATTAACCCGGCGCCCGGTTGCCGCTTTGCATCGCGTTGCCCGCGCAAGGTGGGCGATATCTGCGAGCGCGAAGAGCCGCCGTTGCAGGAATTTGGCACCAACCACCGCCTTTATTGCCATATCCCGCGCGACGAACTGGAAAAGATGCGCCCGGTCATCCGCTACGCCGGCGAAGAGGCGGCAGTGGTCTGACGCCACGCCAGAGACCCTCCATGCCAACAGACGATTATCCCTCGACGCGAACCACACCATTCGACAGCCCGGCGGCCTGGAAAGCCGCGGATTTTGCAGGCAAGGATGATATCACAGTTGAGCTGACGCCTCGCCACATTGACGCCTTTGATGCCGCCTTGAAGCGGCTCAATTCCCGCGGCTTGAATGAGATTCGCCGCAACGATTTCCTGTTGCCGGACATCGCCGACGATATCCGCGATTGGTGAGGTGAGATTGAGGACGGGCGCGGCGTGTTGATTTTGCGGGGGTTCCCGCTGGATCGCTACAGCGCCGATGAAATTGAGCGATTGTGGTTCGGGCTGGGCACGCATTTCGGCCGTGCCGTATCGCAAAGTGTGCTGGGTGATTTGGTCGGCCACGTGGTCGATGTCGCCGGCCCCGATAGCCGCCAGCGAGCCTACCGAAATTCCCGCGAACTGCATCTCCACACCGACCGGTGTGATACGGTTGGGATGTTCTGCCTGCAGAAGGCCTGGAAGGGCGGCGTATCCAGCTACGCCAGCGCATTGGCGGTTCATGACGAAATGCTAAGGACCTGCCCCAAGCTTTTGGTGCCGCTTTGGCGCGGCTTTCATCTGCATCTATTTGGTGAGCAGCAACCCGGGAAACCGCCTTATTCGCCGGTTCGCATCCCTGTGTTCAGTGCATTGGACGACGTGACCACGGTGATCTTGCTGCGTGGCTACGTTGACATGGCCGCCGAGGAGTTTGACCTGCCGGTCAGTGAACTGGAATGGAAAGCCCTCGACACGTTCGAAGAGATTGCCAATCGCCCTGAGTTTCGCTTTGATTTCACCTTGGAGCCGGGCGAGGCGATGATCTTCAACAACTGCGTCATTTTGCACAAGCGCACCGGCTTCGAAGACCACGCCGATCCGGATCTGAAACGCCATTTGATGCGTCTGTGGCTGATGGATTGGGATGGCCGCGCCACCCATGATGCGGTCAACGTGCACAAGGGACCGGGCGGCATACCCCATCAAGAGGGCCGCGTGCCGTATTACGCCGAACGCCAGCAATAATCTTCAGGAATAATTTTCAAACGGGCGGCGGACCGAGGCTGTCGGGGTCGATGACCTGGGTGACGAACCGGTCCATTTGCGGCTGATAGGTTTCCCAAAGGAAGCGCAGTTCCGCCAATGGATCGCGGTCAAACTCAACGCGGAGATCGACCAACGGGAAATCCTGTTCATGGACCACCAACAAGGCGGCCGATTTGATTTGCTTCAATTCGCTACCTGCCGCGAGCCCGGCTTCCAGGCCTTGCACCAAACGTTCCGCTAAATGTGCATCGGGCGTGTGTTCGAACGCCTCAATCATTTTGCTGGGGACTTTGTCGTTGCGAATGATGTTGCCGATGGCGCAACATCCATCGCCTTCGGCGCCTGCGTGGATCGAGGTGATTTTGTCGCCGTGGTAAAATCCGGTCCCGCCTTCTCGGTCGATAACGGCGAGCTGGCGCCAGCCGATGGTCGGGTTGTCGGCGGTCAATGCCTCAATGACGTCGGGGGCACTTTCCCCATCCGTTAGCAGCTCAATGCCTTGCGGGCCCAGCCGGTTGTCGGTTCTGTTTTGCGTCAGGACCGCGCCGACGCCGGCTTTCGCATACGGGCAGCGGGTCCCGACATTCATGTTCGATGTCGTGACCGCGGCGCCGAACATGCCAGTCCGTCGGCACATGCCGACCAGTGAAAACGTCATGCCCACTCCTCCTTCAGGCTGATATCGTGCTAACTTAGGGGGAACAGAATATCCGACATAGAGGATTGAGCAATGACCATCACGCGAACACTGGCAACTTGGATGGCTGAAACCGACCCGCTGGCCAGCGGCGAGGCGTTAAGATTGGCCCGAAACGCGATGATCGACATCGTCGGCTGCATGATCGCCGGTGGCCCCGATGAGGCAACCCGGCGCACCTTTGATGCGGTCAGCGATCTTGGCGACGGCCCCGCGTCCATCGTCGGCGATGCGGCCCGGCTGACTGCACCGCATGCCGCGCTGGTCAATGGGACCGCAGCCCACGCGCTTGATTTTGACGATAACTATCACGGCAATTGCGGCCATGCGACGGCGGTATTGGCGCCGGCCCTGTTGGCGCTGGCCGAAGAGCGCGGCGCGGGCGGCACTGCCGTGCTCGACGCTTATATCTCGGGGCTTGAGGCCATGCATGTGGTGGGGGCGGGGGTCAATATCGCGCACTACGAAAAAGGTTGGCATACGACGTGCACCATCGGCGTCATTGGTGCGGCGGGCGCCGCGGCCCGGCTGGCGGGGCTTGATGTGGACGGCGTGCAACGTGCGTTGAGCTTGGGTTTCAGCCATGCATCGGGATCGAAAGTGCAGTTCGGCAACATGGCCAAACCGTTCCACGCCGGCATGGGCGCAAAGAATGCCTTGATGGCGGCGCGCTATGCCGAGGCCGGGATTACCGCGGTCGATGAGCCGCTGGAGAAGCCTTGGGGGTTTCGTGATCTATACATCGGTTTTGATGCCTCGCCCGGTTATGAGAACGCCGCCGATGAGTTGGGTCCGCCGCTGGCCATTGAGCGCTTCGGCCTGAAGGTCAAAATCCATCCCGATTGCGCCAGCACGCACTGCGCCGTCGATGGCGTGTTGAACATCATGGCCGAACACGGCCTGACCGCCGACGATATCGACACGGTGGAAACCATCGTCAACAAAATCAGTTCCGACAATTTGATGTTCCCTGAGCCGAAATCCGAAATGGAAGCTCGGTTCAGTATGGAATATGCTATCTCCCTGGCAATCCTCCACGGGGTGCTGAAACTCGCGGATTTCCAACCCGAAGCTATCGGAAACCCTGCTGTGCGGGCTTGGCTGCCGCGCATCAAAATGACCATGAAGCCCGTCGATGATCCGTTGCCCACCGCCGATAACGGACGCGAGCCGGCTCAGGTGATCGTCAATACCAAGGACGGCCGCAGCTTTGAAGCCTTCAATCAACGCGCCCGGGGTGTTTTGCAGAACCCGCTTTCCGATGATGAAATGTGGGCGAAGTTTGACGATTGCGTCGCCGGGGTTATGGACGCGGGGCGAGCTGCCGAAGTCCGCGCGTGTCTTGAAACCTTCGAGACTTTGGACAATGTCGGCGACATGATGGGGCTTTTCAGCGCGCCGTCATGACCGCCGCCGCCAACTGTACAACCAGCATTCTAGCCAACGTCCGGCTGATGGACGGCGAGGCCGCTGATATTGTCATGCAAAGTGACCGCATCACCGGTATTGCGGCGGGCCTCGCCGACACGATGCCCGCCGCAACACGAATTGAAGGGGATGGATTGCTGGCATTGCCGGGCCTGGTGGATGGTCACATGCATCTCGACAAAACGCTGACGGGATGTGTCTGGATGGGGCACCGGGCGGGGCCCGAGCGGATCAGCCGCATTGAAAAGGAAAAAGAGCTTCGCGACGAGCTGCCACCAGTGGTGGAACGTGCGGCTAATTTGGTTCGATGCTGCATCGCGCATGGCACAACGGCGATCCGCACCCATGTGGACGTTGATCCGGACCTGGGTCTTTCGCATGTTCATGCGCTGGCCGAGGTGCGTGAACAGTTTGCGGGCCATGTCGATATTCAGATCGTCGCCTTTCCGCAGTTGGGCGTAATGCGGTGTCCCGGTACGGCTGATCTACTTGAGGCCGGCTTGAGCGAAGGCGCGGACTTGCTGGAGGGGCTGGACCCGATCCTCATTGATGATGACCTCGACGGACAGTTGTCTGCGCTGTTCGATATCGCCGAGCGCAAGGGTGTCGGTATCGATATTCATCTCCACGATGCCGGCGCTCATGGCCTCGCCGAAATTAATGCAGTATCCGAGCGCGCCGGTGTGGCGGGTATGGCGGGGCGCGTGACGGTTAGCCACGGGTTCTGCCTTGGTGCTGCGGCCGACGATGATTTTGCCCGGGCGGTCGACGCCATGGCCAAAGCCGGGGTCTCATTGGTCACCCACGGCGGCGCGTCATCGCCGCTGCCGGCGGTGAAGGCGCTTAGGGGGCGCGGCGTCAGGGTTTTCGCTGGGAACGACGACGTGCGCGATCCGTGGTCGCCCTTCGGCAACGGCGACATGCTGGAGCGCGCCATGTTGTTGGCCTGGCGGTCCGGCTACCGGACCGACGACGACCTGGCCATTGCCTTTGATTGCGCCAGCGCTGCCGGCGCGGCCGTGTTGAATATTGAGGGCCATGGACTAGCCGTCGGATCACGTGCCGATTTGTTCACCGTTGATGCCGAAACGCTCGCCGAAGCAGTTGCCCAGCGCGCGCCGCGCGACCTTGTCTTCAAAGCCGGGCGCGTCGTCGCCAAGGGCGGAGAGTTTGCGGACGGCGCCTAGGCTTCTAGCTTTGGATCACCGCCTCGACATCAATCTCGACCAAAAGGCGCGGATTGGCCAAGCCATCGACGAACAAGCCCGTGCCGCACGGATGCACGCCTTTCAGATGCCGACCAATGGTTTGATAGACGGCCTCGCGGTGATCGCGGTGCTGCGTATAGGTCGTGACCTTGCAGACGTCATCGAGTGACGCACCAGCTTCTTCCAAAAGCGTCGTGATGTTTTTCATGGCCTGGTCGGCCTGGGCGCCGGCATCGCCATCGCCGGTAAACTCACCATCCAGGTTGGTGCCGGTTTGGCCGCGCAAATAGACCCGGTCGCCAGCGCGCACCGCCTTGCAGAATTTGGTGCCGAGCTGTTGGCCATCTTTGTAGGCATCATCGGTGTGAAATTTCCGGAACCGCTGGTGCGGGGTGCCTTTGGACAAAGTCATCGCCATGTCGATTTCGAACAGAATTTCCGGCCGCGCGAAACCGCGCATGATGATCCCGGTGGAACACGGGTGGGTATCGCCGAAATGCTTGCCGATGACCTGATAGATTGCCTCGCGGTAGGCCCGGTCGGCAATATAGATACGTGTCTTGCAGACATCGTCGAAGCTGGAGCCCGCTTCTTCCAGCAACTCGCGGGCGTTTTTCATCGACTGATCGGCCTGCGCCGCTGCGGCTTCAAGCGAGAAACAGCCGTCGCCGTACATTTTCGAGCCGTCCAACTCGCACCCCGTCTGGCCGCGCAGATAAATCTCATCGCCGGTGTTGATGGCCATGCAGGAATCGCGGTTGATACTGGTCTGGCCGAACCAATCGCCGGTGTTCAAAAAGCGGAACTTTTTGTGCCCGCCCTCACCGGGGATCACTGCTTCCAGATCAATCTCAACCTTCATTTCGGGCATCGCCAGGCCCTTTACAATAAGCCCGGTGGCGACGGTCGGATTGCCTCGCAAGTGCTCCCCGACGACGTTGTAAACACCCGTGCGATAAGCCGAATCAGTCAGATAGGTTGTCACCTTGCAGACGTCATCAAGGCTCGACCCGGCTTCCTCCAGCAAAATTTTTGCGTTCTGCATGGCCTGGTCGGCCTGCGCCGCGGCGTCATTCGGGTCGATCATATTTTGGTTGAGATCGAGCCCCGTCTGGCCGCGCAGGAAGATCCGGTTGCCCGCCTTGACGGTCATGCACATGTCGTTATCCAGCGTGCCGCCGGGATAGACGTCGCGGGTGTTAAATTTTCGGAACCGTTCGAGTTTCATCGTTGATCGCCTCATTATCCATTGTCTGCATGAGACTATCATGATCGTTCGCGGGACGAAAACGGCTGGGTTAATTATCATTGGGCCATGTATCATGCCGCCATGACGACACCGTATCATGCGGCAGACCTTCCACCAGCTCCCTCGCCCAAGCTGAACATGACGTTCATGCTGGTCATGCTCGGCATGGTCGGCCCGTTGGCATTGCAGATTTTCCTGCCCTCCATGCCGGGATTGGTGGATGAATTCAACACCACGCCGGCCGCCGTGCAGCTGACGATCAGCCTATATGTGGGCGCCTTCGCATTCGCCCAGCTGGCCTATGGGCCTATATCGGACCGCTTCGGGCGCCGGCGGGTCATTTTGGTGGGGCTGGCGATTTATGTCACTGCGCCGGTGGTTTGTGCGACGGCGGAAAACATCGAGACCTTGGCGGCGGGGCGTGCCCTGCAGGCCATTGGCGGTTGCGCCGGCCTGATGTTCGCCCGGGTCATCGCGCGCGATTTGTATGACCGCAACCGAGCTGCCGGCGTCATCGGGTTTGTCACCATGACGACGGCATTGATCGGCTCGGCGACACCTATATTAGGGGGCTGGATCGATGTGTCCTTCGGTTGGCGGCTGAGTTTCTGGTTGACGTCGGGGTTCGGCGTCATTGTTTTCTTCATTACCTTGATCTGGTTGCCGGAGACCCGCCCCACGGGCGCTGTGGCGAACAGCATTATCGCGACATTTAGACGCGGGTTCCGGCTTTTGCGCTCGCCGGTGTTCGTCGGCTACGCCGGGCACGGCACGTGTACGCTGTCGGCCTGGTATTCCATGTTGTCGGGGTTGCCGTTCATCATGGTCGATGCTCTGGCGCAACCGACGACGGCCTACGGCCTTTATTTTCCCATCCTGTCGCTGGGTTATATGGCTGGAAATTTGATCACCGCCCGGGTCGCCCAGAATTGGGGCATTCACCGCTTGATCATCGGCGGCGCCGGGCTGGCCATTATCTCGTGTCCGGTGATCGTCATCTGGTGTGTGGTCTGGACGCCAACACCGCTGGCCTTGTTTCTACCCTTAGGGCTGATCTCGCTGGGGCACGGCATGAGCCAGCCCGCGGCGACATCGGGCGCCATCAGCGTCGACCCGTCGCTGGCGGGTAGTGCCGCAGGGTTCATGGGGTTTGGACAATGGCTGGTCGCCGCCATCGCCGCCCAGATTACCGGGATAACCCAAAACGGCACCATTTGGCCGACCATGGTGATCGTCATCGGCTTCACGTTGCTGTCGGGCCTGAGCTACCTGCTAGCGCGATGGGGTGAAGCACGCGTTCTGGACACGACGCCTGAGCCGGGTCCATAATTTCATTGGGCCATAATTTTCCGGGCCAAAGTTTTCGGCAATGAAAATGAGACGGGGATGAATATGAACGACGGAGATGACGCCAACAATCTGCTGATTACGGGCGCCACGGTCCTGACCGGCAACGACAATCGGGAAATTATTGAAGGCGGCGCCGTCGCCATCAGCGGCGACCGGATCGTCGCCGTTGGCACGAGTGACGATCTCCGCCGCCAATTCCCTGATGTGGAAACCCTGGACGCCACCGGCAAGGCCGTTATGCCGGGCTTCATGAATTCCCACACGCACGCCGTGCTGTTGGTGTTGCGCGGCACCGTCGAGGATATGTCCGGCGATGCCATTTTTGGCTACATGACACCGATCAGTTTCGCCATGACCGATGATGAGCGCCGCGCTCTGGCGCGTCTCGGATGCCTGGAAGCCATCCGGTCCGGCACCACGACTTTGGTCGAACCGTTCCGGTTCATTACCGGTTACGCCCAAGGCATGGTTGAGACCGGTATGCGATTGTGGCTCAGCGAAAACGGCGCCGATGCGTTGACCTTGAAAATCCGCCACGGGATTTATGAATACGACCGCGCCTTCGGCCAGGAATTCCTGGACCGCATCACCGCCATGGTCGAGCAATTCCACAATACCGAAGACGGTAGGGTGCAGTGTCAGATGGCGGCGCACGCGCCGGATGTCTGTTCACCCTGGATGTTGGGGCAATTGAATGAATTGGCGCAAAAGTATGATCTCACGCGGACCGTTCATCTGGCGCAAAGCCCGGGTGAGGTCAAACAGGTGCGCGCTGCTTACGACCGCACCCCGGCGGAGTATTTGCTCGACAACGACTGGCTGGGGCCGGACGTGGTGGCGGCGCATTGGACCTATTGCACCGACGCGGATATCGATTTGCTGGCCGAACACGGTGTCCACATGGCGCATTGCCCGGCCAACAGTTCCCGGCGCGGGCCGCACAAAGTACGTGTCGGGCGCATCCAGGACGCCGGCGTCAATATCGTGCTCGGCACCGACAACATGACAGAAGACATGTTCCAGGCGCTGAAGATCGGCTCGATCATTCATCGCGGTGGGCTCGGCGGTCAACATGAAGGCGGCGGCGTCGATCCGACACCTCAGATGACGTTTGATGCGGCGACGCGTAACGGGGCCAAGGCCTTGGGCGCCGAGGCCGATCTGGGTTCCCTGGAGGCCGGCAAAAAGGCCGACCTCACGATTCTTGATCTCAATCAGGCGCATCTCCGTCCGATCATCAATCTGGTCTCGAGCATCGTGCATTACGCCAACCCCAGCGCCGTCCAATCGGTGATGATCGATGGCCGGTTCGTGATGCGCGACGGCAAGGTCTTGACCATGGACGAGGACGCGGTGATCGCCGAAGCTCAGGAAGCCACCGTGGCGGCCTGGCACCGATTGGCAGAAACCTCGGGGGACATCGAGATCCCGCCCGGCCTGAAATGAGCCTGAGCTGAAATCAATCTGGGCTTAATATGAACATCGGCCTGAATTGAGAAATGGAAAAAATGATGACCTCAACAATTACCGAAAGCCATCAACCGGGCGTTCTGCGCAAGCGGACGCCTACTGAGAACGCCGTGCCGCTGATTTTTGACATCCCCCGCAGCGGTAGCGACTTCCCGCGAGAATATCAAGCTCCGGCGCCCTTCGATGCAGTGCGCCGCACGATTTCGATGTATGTGGAGGATTTGTATGCCGGCGTCCCCGAGCACGGCGCCACGTGGCTCTATGCGTTGTTCCCCAATGCCTATATCGATGCCAACCGCCATGAACTGGATATTGACCCGGCGTGGTTGGAGGGCGAATGGTCGGAGCCGCTCGAGACGTCTGATAAGTCGCTGCGCGGCATGGGGTTGATTCCGCGCGTCTGCGGCAAAGGCGATGTGGCCCTGCGCGACGCGCCGATTTCTGCCGCTGATCTCCGCCACCGCCTCGATCATTATTATTGGCCTTACCACAATGAATTGGCGGCGGTCCTGGCGGGCTTCCGTGAGCAATATGGTGTCGCCTATCACATAAGCTGCCACAGCATGTCCGCCGTTGGTGGGAAGGCCGTTGCGGATCCTGGCCGGGTCCGCTCGGATTTCGATATTGGCACGCGCCACGGCGCCACGACGGCGCCTGAGTTCGCAGAAGCGGTGGTCGAATGCCTGAAAAGCTTTGGCTATGACGCGACCCTCAACGAACATTTTGCCGGCGCCGAATCGGTCCATAAACACGGCAATCCGGATGGCGGCATCCACAGCCTGCAGATTGAAATCAATCGATCCATGTACATGGATGAAGACAGCTACCGACGCGGCGAAAGGTTCACCGAAATACAGGGCCATTTGAGCCAACTGTCCGGCAAGCTTGCCGAGTTCATTCGTGGCAGGAGCGCCTAGCCGCAAGGGTGCCCGCCGGGGCATTGTCAGAGCAAACTGGGTTGAGCTGAGACAGGACAGTTCGTCGCGTTTTCAGATGAAGAACCGATACCGAAATTTCAACAGTTGGCCGACGATGATTCGGCGCGCTTAAATGATGTATTTCCGGCATTGTCAGACAAACTGGAGCGGACCTGAAAACCCGACTATTGAAGGATTTCAGGCCGCAAGTTGATACCACTCAACCAAGGCGGCAGCTCGGTCCTGTTTGAAAATGTCGCGACGGTTGAGATGGCGTTCGTGGTTGAAGTGGTTGTGGGTCGAGGCATGGGTGGCGGCAAATTTCTGCAAGGTCTTTACGTCTCTGAACGTGGCCATCGCGCCCTCTCGTCGTCGAAATGGCTGATGTGAGTTTTCCGCCCGGTTGTTGAGCCAGCGATCACAGGTCTGGTCGGCTGTATTGCCGATCACGTTCATCGCTGCCCGGTATGAACGTAACCTGTCTGTGACGATCGAAGCCGGGTGACCATAGCGCTTCATCGCACGCTTCAGAAACTTGAGCGCAGCCTTGTGATCCCGCCGTTTCGTCGCGAACACCTCAAGCACTTCGCCTTCATGATCAACAGCACGCCACAGATAGTGTGTCTCCCCATTGATCCACACAAACACTTCGTCCAGGTGCCAGCGCCAGTTCGAATGCAAATAACGACTAACCCGACGTTTCCGGATTTCCGCTGCAAACAGCGGACCGAACCGGTTCCACCAGAACCGTACCGTCTCATGGCAGATATCGATGCCACGTTCGGAGAGGATATCCTCGACCTGTCTCAATGAGAGTGGGTAACGGATATACATCATCACCGCGAGGCGGATGACCTCAGGTGAGCTATTAAAATATCGGAAAGGGTTTTTCATCCAAAAAGGCTACGGAGCATCAATTGGCTGCTCAAGCCAATTTACTCTGACACTGCCC
>JABJBP010000057.1 GCA_018665815.1 Rhodospirillaceae bacterium | reverse complement strand
TCGGTGACCTTGAGCGGTGTTCCCTGCGCCCCGGCAATGTTCATAGCGCCGACGGTTGGCGCAACGTTCTGGAACCTGTCGTCGAGCGTTACCGGGAACGGAACCTGCGCCGCTATTTCCGGGGAGATGCCGCCTTCGCCGCACCGGACATATACGAGTTTCTGGAAGCCGAGAATTACAAATACGTCATCCGCCTCAAAGCCAATAAGGTTCTTCAGGAATGTATCGCTCATCTTCTGACGCGTCCCGTTGGCCGTCCGCCTAACCATGTGCGGCGCTATTACGCCAGCTTCAGCTATCAGGCCGGATCGTGGAGCCAGAAACGGCGGGTTGTTGCCAAGGTGGAATGGCATCCCGGCGAGTTGTACCCCCGTGTCGGCTTTATCGTCACTAACCTGAGCCGCCCAGCCGAACGGGTGGTGGCGTTTTATAACCACCGAGGGACGGCGGAGCAGTTCATCAAGGAAGGCAAGTACGCCGTCAAGTGGACGCGGTTGTCATGCAGCAAGTTCCGCAACAACGAGGTTCGGCTCCAGCTTCACGCCCTGGCCTACAACCTCGCCAACTTCATGCGGACTTTGGCTTTACCCGAAGAGGTGCAACATTGGTCGCTGACCACGTTACGGGAAAAGCTGGTCAAGATCGGAGCCAAGGTCGTCAAACATGGCCGATACGTCACGTTCCAATTAGCCGTGGTCGCCGTGTCGAAAATATTGTTCCAGAAAATCTTGGCCTTGATTGATGATCTACGACCAAGACCCGTCCCGGTGTAGGCCGGGGAAAATTAACGGTAATGTGAAACTGCTGGGAGAGGTGCGTCTGGATGGCGGGAATTACCAAGAAATAGCATGCAGAACGCCGCTAATGCGTCAAAATCGGAGGTGTCGAGCGATTGCAGAAAACAACTTTTTGAGAAATGGTGTGATTTTGTATACTCATGCCAAGTTTGAAGATCACTTGGGAAATGTAGGTTTAAACACCCCATGGCAGCGAGAACGTCTTGACGTTGGTATAGCTCTTCATGGCTTCGACCACGCCCTCCTTGTAGCCGAGACCAGAATCCTTGATGCCGCCGAAGGGCGACATTTCGGTACGGTAGCCGGGAACTTCCCAAACGTTGACCGTGCCGGTATTCAGGCCTTGGATGCAGCGGTTGATATAGTTCCAATTGTCGGTGCAAATGCCGGATGACAGACCAAAGGGCGTCGAGTTGGCGACCGGAATGATCTCGTCCAAATCCTTGCAGCGAATGATCGGTATGGCCGGGCCGAAGGTTTCTTCGTAAACCAGTTGGCTGTCGTAGGGCACATGGTCGATGACCGTCGGCGGGAAAACGGCACCCTCGCGGTTGTTGCCGTGGCGCAGCGTGGCGCTGGCCTCGACGGCGTCGTTGACGCGCTGTTGAAATAACTTGGCGGCATCTTCATTGACGACCGTGCCGACATCGGTGTCCGGGTCCATGGGATCGCCGTACTTGAGAGCCTTGGCCTTTTCGGTGATCAGATCGGACAATTCGTCGGCGATGCGCTCGACGGCGATGACCCGCTTTACCGCGGTGCAGCGCTGGCCCGAATTCTTGGTCGCGCCGGCAACGGCCATGGTCGCGGCACGTTCCAAATCAGCGTCCTCCATGACGATAAAGGGTGCGTTGCCGCCAAGTTCAAGCACGCCGCGCCGGTAGCCGAGCGTGTTAGCGATATATTTGCCAGCCGGTACGCTACCGGTGAAAGTGACCAGTGTGATGTTGTCTTTGATGATCATTTCGTCGTCGAGGTCCTGGGGAACGGCGGTGATGATCGACAACATTTCCGGCGGCAAGCCGGCCTCATACAGGATATCGGCCAAGACCAGGGCCGTTAGTGGCGTCGCCTCGGCCGGTTTCAGGACCATGCAGTTGTTGGTCGCTATCGAGGGCGCGATCTTGTGGGCGACCATGTTGAGGGGGTGGTTGAATGGGGTAATGGCACTGATGGCGCGGAGCGGCTCTCGGGTTGTGAAGATACGCCGCTTCTGGCCATGTGGTGTTAGGTCGCAGGAGAAGGCCTCGCCGTCATCGCGGATGCAAAGTTGGCCAGACAAGTGAAAGACGTCGTAAGCACGACCGCATCCGTATAGCGAATCTTTCTTCGAGATGCCCAGTTCGGCAGTGATGACATCCGAAATTTCGTCCTTGCGGCTGGTGATGATCTCGGCGGTTCGCATGAGGATCTGCTGGCGCTCATAGCGGGTCAGCTTGGGTTCATAATCGCCGGCGATCTGAAGGGCGCGCCGTGCATGTTCGGCGCGGCCCCGCGGCACGGTCCCTGTCAGGGAATTGTCGTAGGGATTGAACACGTCGATGTGGTCGTCGGTGTCGACCTTTTCACCGGCGATGCGCATGGTTTCGTTCCTGATTTTTGCCGAGCTGTCCATCGTATCAATCCTTCAAATGAGGTCCAATTGCCTGATTCAGGCTTAGGAATTTGAGCATGCGCAATTCCGCTGAGTGTCTCTAACCCATGCCTAGCGTGCGTTTCGCCCAGATTAAAATTGTCTGGCGCCGAGGTTGTTTTTTTGTGGTATTCTGACTTATTATGACCGATAATCTTTTGACACTATCATTTTTGTTGTGCTTGTAAAGCGAGTCCCATGCCCAAAAAATCGATACTTCCAACGCTTGCTCGGCTGACCAAATCAATGGCCACCAAGCAAGCCATGCTTCGCGACTGGGGCTCTTGCGACGCCGTCCGCGACCTTATCAAGGAAATGGAAGTGGAGATCGGCGCCCCGGCCCAAGCGGCCTAAACCCAAAGGAAAGCCTGTATTTTTTAGCCTCGTATTCCAGGAAATTTGGAAGATGTAGCTACGAAATTGTTTTCGTGAAACCGCCCAAAAGGAGATCTATTACATGTCGAGACAAGCAGATATCGAGAGGAAGACATCAATCTCGTACAAGACCGAGGAAAAAACGGTCATGCGCGGGTTCAATCTGAGCGACTTGGCCGAGGAGGGTTATTCCTTCACGGACGCCATGTTTGTTCTATTCCAGAACCGGATTCCGGCGAAAGAAGAAGAGCAGATGCTCAGATACGAGATGGGTGTTTTTCTTGAGCATTCAATGTCGCCCTCAGCCGCCGGCGCCATTGGTGTAGCCGCGGGTCGCCCCAACCTGACAAGCACCATTGCCGCCTCCATCTCGACGTTTGGTGGCGTGCACGGTCCCGGTGCGGCGCATGGTTATATGATGAAGAAGTATCTCAGACGCGCCCATGAAGAAGGCAAGACCGTCGAAGAGATCGCCGAGGTCCTGGTTGATGAGTACATGGACAATGGTTTGCCTGTCATGGGTATGGGGCAGCCCCAGCACACGGACAGCGATCCGCGTGCCGAACCCATTCACCTCAAACAAGAGGAGTTAGGCCTCAATGGTGTCTATCTGAGGCTTCAGCGCGCTCTTGAGAAGTATTTCCATGCCCGACGCAAGAAAGAGGGACGGGACTATGTGGGTGTCAACGTGGTTGGCGCCGGCAACACCGCGCTTTGCGATATTGGCTTCGCGCCGAATGCCGCATGGTGCATCGGCAGTGTATGCCGTGGCTTTAGCTGTGCCGCTCATGCCCTGTTCAACATGAAGCGCGGTCGCGCCTGGGCAGCATCGAAACGCGAGCCCATGGTGCAAATGCTTGACCTTAGCATGATCAAATACGTCGGTCCCGAGGACCGCATCGTGCCCAAACAGGCAGATCGTGCGGAATATGCCAAGAATCAGAAAGAAGAAGGGGAGTACAAGAAATGGGTGATCTAACACCTGAAGACAAAAAAGGAATCGGCAACCTGGACGACCCGGGTCTCCCTTTCAACTACCCCAATCGCGAGTACGGCACTGTCACCATGGACACGACCCGGGCCCGTTTCCAGTGGGTTTCCGAGGTCGCCTATAAGAATGTCCATCGGATCGTCACGCGCGGTTACGATACGACCGAGTTGATGGAAGAAGGTTACGGCATGACCGACGTGCTGTTTGTTGACTTCCAGGCCCGAATTGCGTCGGTTGAAGAAGATCAGATGCTCAACTACGTGATGATCATGGCTTTGGAGGACGGGCTTTCCGCCCCAGCCGCCGTGTCGCGCTTGGTTGCGCAAAGCAAGACCTTCCTCACCCAGGCTTGCGGCGCCTCGGTCCACGCCTTCGGTCATGCCTACGGCGCCTATTCTTCGTTCGGCAACCGTTTGCTCGACGAACTCGCAGCCGGCCGGGAAAGTGGCCTCGACATTGACGCCATCGCTCAGGGCATCGTCGACGAAAATCTCAACGACGAATCCCTTGGTGTCTCGGACCTGATGCTCAAGGACCCCGCCGCCAAACGCATGGTTGCACGGGCCAAGAAATTGGGTGTGGCCGGCGAGTATGTGGAACTAATGGAGGCCATTGTCGAAAAAGCGCAAGCCGCCTCAGATACGCCCGTCGACATCGATATGCTCGGCGCCATGGGGGCCGTCATGATGGATATCGGGTTCACGCCAGAAGCGACCTGGGCCATTCTCGCCGTCACCCGCTCGTTTGCGGCGGGTGCTCACTTCATCGAGGAAACCGAGCGCGCCGAATATCGTCGTCTCGGAGAGGTCTTAACGCTACCCGAGATGTACGACGGTCCCGCTGACCGTCCGGTGCCGTCGCTGGCCGATCGTGAGGCCAATGCCAAGCCGGCTCTCACTACTGACCTCGACGAATGGGCACAGCAAGAGGAAGAGCGCAAGAGTGTTTGGGGCAGCGGTTATTCCATCTTTGAAGAAATCGAAGACCCCAGTAAGAAAACCGGCGTCAAATCCGTCGGCAAATAATTGTAAATACAACCCTGCCCGCCAGTCCGGCTATTGCCGGACCGGCGGGTCACTAACCAAGAAGGTAGATACGATGTCTGATAATATTCCGAAGATGTACGAAAAGGCCCGCGCTGCGTTTAGAGAAGTAGAATTCTGGCCCCAAGAGAGAGTCGATGAAGTCGTCGCCGCCGTCGGTTGGGAACTGCAGAAAGAGGAAACGGCCAAGGAATTGGCCCATCTCGCCGTCAGCGAGTCGGGTATCGGCGTATACGAAGATAAATTGCATAAGGTTCAGAACAAGACGCGCGGCATGATGCGCGACATGATCGGCCAAAAGACCTGCGGCCTGGTGCGCGAAGACAAGGAAAAGGGCCTTCGAATTTATGCGAAGCCCATGGGTGTGGTCGCCAATGTCGTGCCCTGCACCAATCCGGAATCCACAGTGTGCTGTATCGGCCTGAGCCTGCTGAAGACGCGCAACGCGATGATCACTTCCCCGCACCCGAGAACCGGCAAGTCGACCTATGCAACGGTCGAGCACATCCGAAAGGCGCTCCGCAAAGTGGGCGCGCCCGAGGATTTGGCGCAATGCCTGGAAAAGGGAACGCGGGAAGGAACGCGTGAGCTGATGGCTGGTTGCGATTTTGTCGTCGCCACTGGTGGCGCGGCCCTGGCCAGCGTCGTCTACGAGGCGGGTAAGCCGTCCCAGACTGTAAGCGCGGGCAACGTCATTTCGATTATCGATTCCACCGTCGATCCCGCGGAAACCGCTGCCAAGATCGTTAAATCCAAATGCGCCAACAACTCGGCCTCGTGTTCGTCCGAGAACGGCGTGGCGATCGAAGAAGCCGCCTACGACGACATGATTGCGGCACTCCAGGCCGAGGGTGGCTATCTCTGCTCGACGGAGGAACGCGAAAGATTGCGGGAATATTACTGGGCCGACGGCACGACCCTGAACCGTGACGTTATTGCCAAACCGGCCGCCTGGATCGCCGAGCAGGCCAAGATTGACGTTCCCGAGGGTACGCGTTTCCTCATGGTGATCGGTATCAAGGCGGGCGCCGAAGATCGGTTCTCCGGCGAGAAAATCTCGCCTGTCCTGACCGTGTGGAAATGGACAGACTTCAGCGAGATGGTTGAACGCATGATGGATATGCTTCGCTTCTCAGGCATCGGCCATTCGGCATCTATCCATTCCACCATCGATGAGCGGCTGACCGAAATGGCTATCAAGACCAATGTTGGCCGGATCAATTGCCGCATGCCGCATGCCGCTGCAAACTCAGGCAGCTGGTTTAATGGCAACCCAACCACCGATACGCTTGGTGGAGGAAGCTGGGCCGGTAATTCGACCAGTGACAACATCAACTTCGAACACTTCCTAAACTATACGTGGCTCTCGGAGCCCATTCCTGAGTACATCCCGAGCGACGAGGAGTTGTTTGGCGACTACCTCGCAAAGTACGGTCGAGATTAGGGCCATTGTGTTTTGGGGCCGCTCCGGTTCTCCGGTGGTGGCCCCAACATTGGTGCGAGGCAAATGATCAAAGCCATCCTTTTCGACTTCGGGCAAACGCTGGTGGATAGCTCGGACGGGTTTCGGCAAGCCGAAACGGACGCCCAGGCGGCCATTTTTAAAGACTTGAGGATTACCGACCCGGACGCGTTCAAGCAACATTACCGCCGCATTCGTGCGGACTTCCACAAGAAGAGTGAGCTGTCGCGAGTCAAAATATGGCAGGAGGTTTTTCGGCACTTCGGTCAGGAATCGTCCGCCGATGAGATGCAGAAATGGGAACGAACATACTGGCGGACCGTCCAATCAAAGACGCGGGTCTTTCCCGAGGCGCCCCCTGTTCTCATCGATCTTTCTGCCAAGTACGGCCCTCTCGGCCTGATCACGAATACCCAAGGGCAGTCAGATGCGAACACCCACCGCATATCCGCCTATCCGGAATTGGCCGCGCTGTTCGCAGCGACGGTCGTCGCCGGAGAGAACGGTGTGCCGACGAAACCCGCCCCCCAGCCTTTCGCCGTTTGTCTTGAAAAACTGGGCGTCGCCGCCAAAGAATCGGTCTACGTCGGTGATGACTGGCGCATCGACGTCTGCGGCGCCCGCGATTTCGGCATGCATCCGGTCTGGCTTAAACATCACACGGTAAATCGGAACTATCCGGAAGGCGGCGCCGACGTACCCGTCATCACGTCAATGGACGAACTGCCGGCTGTTCTTGAGGCGCTGTAGCAGGCGGGGGCTGCACATTAATCCGCGACCGTGACGGTCCGATCCGGATACAGGCGGCGCACAAATTCAGCCGCGACGGTCTTATCGCACGCGCCGAAATCGTCGCTGCTGCCGAAAATGACGATTTTCCCATTCTCATCAAAATTGATCCACGCGCCGCCCAATTCATCGACCTGCGCGTCAGCAATCCCGTACCTCTTTATCTCTGCTTTGGTGTTACGCAGGATTTCACGATGCCAGTCGTCACCTGACCGCAAAACAATGCGCTCTTCCATCCCGGCACCGCTTATCAATGCCAGGATGATCTTTCCATTGTATCCCTCAGGCAGAATCGTTTCGGGAATACGTTTGTCCATGTTCGTGGCCCCTTATCCAGCTGCGGCCCCCGTGTACCATATCCATTGCGTGCGTCAAAAGATCGAAAATCCGACCTGCCCGCATCAGTGGGCAAGTCGAAGCGCAAAAAGCGTTAATGGTTTTTCTGTGTGGGCTCGGACGACACCTGTCTGCGCTAGTGCGCCCGCGCAACCTCGTAGGCGTCCGCCGACGTGCGCGACCAATCGAGGGTTACGCCTTTGATATCCCCTTTTATTCCATGTCGGAGGCGACGTTCGGACCGAATGCCGATTTCCTGCCCCCGCCTTGATTATCCGTTCAATCAAGTCGCCTCGGCGGGGGCGCCGTTGGAGACGCCCATGTCTTTGAGAATGCCTTGCATGACTTTCAGGGCGGCCCGAATGTCGTCATTACCCAAATGGCCGATGCAGCCGATCCGGAAGCTTGGTGCGACCGTCAATTTGCCGGGATAGAGAACATAGCCTGCGTTCTTTACCCGGTCATAGAAGACCTGGAAATCGAAGGCCGGATCGGCGGGCATCTTGAAGGTCACAATGATCGGTGCTTGCAGATTATGGCTCAGCAGGGTTTCAAACCCCAGTTCAGCCATGCCGTCAATCAGGATGCGGCAGTTTTCGCCGTAGCGTGCACCGCGTGCGGCAACACCGCCTTCTGCCTCAAACTGCTCAATGGCCTTGTCGAAAGCAACGATGACGTGGATCGGCGGCGTGAAGCGCCATTGTGCGGTGGCTTCCATGGCGACCCATTGGTCATAGAGATCAAGGCTAAGCGAATGGGCGTTGCCTTCGCAGGTTTTCAAAGTTTCTTCGCGGATGATGGCGAAGCCGATACCGGGCACGCCTTCCAAGCACTTATTCGATGACGCCATCATGGCATCAAAATGAACCTCGGAGGCATCAAGGGGCACGGCGCCGAAGGCACTCATGGCATCAATGATGAACGAACGGCCGTGTGCTTTCACAACGTCGGCGACTTCCCTGATCGGATTGAGAATGCCGGATGTTGTTTCGCAGTGGATGATCAAAACGTGGGTGATGGCGCTGTCAGCTTTAAGTGCTGCTTCCAAGGCGGCGATATCCGGCGGTGTGTCTTCGAGAGTTTCCTGGATGATATACGCGCGATTGACGTAATCGAGGATCTTCGTCATCCGCTTACCGTAAGCGCCGTTAATCAAAATGAGCGCCTTGCCGTCCCGTGGGATCAAGGTGCAGAGCGCCGCCTCGACGACAAACGTCCCACTGCCCTGCAAGGGAACGCAGACGTGGGTTTCCGTTGCATTGGCGATCTCCAGTAACTTTTGGCGGACGCGCGCGGTGGTATCAATGAACGCCTGATCACGTGAGCCCCAGTCATGAAGCATGGCTTCTTTGGTTTCGTGAGAAGTGGTCAAAGGGCCCGGTGTCAGCAGTCGGGGATCATTAGGGGTCAAGGTCACGTTGCGTCTCCTGTTATCGGGAATCGGGCGCGATTGTCGTTCAAAATTGATAATCACAATATCGGTCAAAAACGGGCAATTTACCACAAAAAAATACATTTATATTAAGAAATATTTTGCCCGCGCACCTTTGGATTTATTGAAGTTGACCGGCAAAGTAATTGCAGGGCGAAGTCTCAGGTCTGTGAAGCGGGCTGCGGCTGATTAGAATATGTACATGCCCGTAATGAGTGCCGGCTTTCGTCCGATATGAGATATGAAATCCGGCTCACCAAGGGGCAATCACTGCAGCTTGGATGGATGACCGGCGCGCAGAATGCGGTAACGGCCGGTCTCGATTTGTGCGCCTGTCACGATCCCGGTCCGCGTTGTGCCGCCGTCAAGGCCGAGACGGCTAAAGGCAAGCGCATGAGGGTCGTCCTGCCCGGTCAATTCTCGATGCATATGCGGCGGCGTATGGCCGTGAACGACGATCTTGCCGCCGAACCCACCCCGCCATTGCAAAAATTCGCCATGCACCCAGGCCCACCCCGCTTCGGTGAAGGATTGCCAGGGGTGTGAAAGGAATTCTGCGACATCTTCGTTTGGGTCGAGCCCGCCGTGCACAAATAGTGCGTTACCAATTTCGACATGCGAGGCCATTGTCGTGAAGAGGTCGAAAAGGCGCCCGCCTAAAGCTTCCTTAAATAGCGCCGTGTAGGTGTGTTCCTGGGCGCCGGGCGCGGCGGCACGCATCTCGCCCAGAAGGACGCTGCCGCCGATTGCCTCACTCAGCCACATCATTTCGGCTTTCTGCGAATGCGGGCTGTCCGCCATTGCGAGCAAAAGGAGTTGCTCATGATTTCCCATGAGGCGATCAACTTTGTCGAGGCCTCGAGCCCCGGCGGGCTCGGCCCATAACTTCAATGCTTTAATATTTCCCGGCCCGCGGTCAATAACGTCACCGAGAAAGATCAGGCGCTTTTGATGACTGATCTCTGCTGAAGTTTCCTCGATGGCAGAAAGCAACGCACCAAGTTCTTCCCCGCAGCCATGAACATCGCCGACGGCGAAAACCGTCTCGTCCTTTACCGAAAACTGCGCCGGAATCCATTCCGAGAAAATTACGTTAATTGTCACGACCCTTCACTCCGCATTGCGTCACATCCTGCGATTTGACCACCGTGCATGAACGCGGGAAAAAGCAAACCTATTGGGCATGGTCATCGATACCGCCAGGCCTGGGTGCGTCGAAGCAGACCGTGGCTGAGCAGCATATGAACAAGGCGTACGCCTGCTGCCGTGCCGACAATTAACATGCCCATGGCGGCGGCCGGCGCGGTATCGCCGGCGTCATCCATATTCAGCATGGCAACCGAGGCGAGCGCCGTATCTGGCGAATACAAGAACACCACGGCGGACACCGTGGTCATGGCATTGACGAACAGATACATGGAAATATCCAAGATCGCCGGCAGGCAGACCGGGACCGTCACGCGAATGAACGTTCGGTAGAACGGCACCTTCAGTGACGACGACACGGCTTCAAATTCCGGGTCCATTTGTTTCAATGCCGTGACCGCCGTCAGGTGCGAGACGGTATAGAAGTGGGTCACCGTGCAAATGACCAAAATCGGCATGGTGTGATAAATGAAGCCCAGCGGGTTATCCGGATCATTGAAAAAGAAGATGTACGCTAGACCAAGCACCAAACCCGGCACTGCCATGGGAATCATGCACAGGAACTGCATCATCGAGCGGCCGGTCTCAAAGCCTTTGCTCTTTTCTACCAGGTAGGCGCCTGTGAACACGGCCATCGTGCCGATGACCGCCACCCAGGCGGCTAATTCAAGGGTATTGAAATACGAATCCCAACCACCGCCGTCCATCAGATCGAAATCATAATGGTTGAGGCTGAAGCTCAAGTTGTAGGGCCACAATTTGGCGACGGAAGCAAAGGCGGCAGTGCCGAGAACCGTTAAAATGAGGGCGCCGATCAACATGCAAAAGCCCATCATCATCATATCAAAGCGTCGGCTGGGTTTCGGCTCATAAGGCACGGCGCGGGCTGACAACAAGGCAACTTGGCGGCTTTGCGCGATGCGGTCGGCGAAGAAGGCGGCGACGGCGGGGACCAAAAGCACCATGCCGACCACGGCGCCCATTTCAAAATCCAGCCGCCCGACGACTTGTTTATAAATATCGGTGGCCAGCACGTTGTACTTGCCTCCCAGAACCTTGGGCACGCCAAAATCAGTGATGACCAAGGTGAACCCGACGAAAAATGCCGATACCAAGCCGTAGCGCACGCCGGGCAGGGTGACGGTAAAGAAGGTTTTGATCTTGCCGGCGCCCAAAACCTGAGCGGCCTCGTAAAGACGTGCATCGGCGTTGGCCATGGCGATCAGCAAAATCGTCAAAACGTGAGGGAAGACAAAAATGCATTCGCCCATGACGATGCCGATGGGCCCGTAAAGTTCCTGGCCCATCAAAGCGCCTTTGATTAGACCTTGGGCGCCGAAAAGATATACCAGCGCAATTGCCGGTAATAGGGAGGGCATGAGGATGGGGATCAGCGCGATGCCTTTGAACAAGCCTTTGAACGGCATGCATGAGCGGGTCAGCGCATAAGCGAAGACAAAAGCCAGCGGGACGACGATGAATGTCGTGATTAAGGTGACTGTCAAACTGTTCTGGATCGACCAGAACAACGCTGGTGTGGAAAAGAATTTGATATAGTTCGACAGGCCGATGAAGACTCCGTCAGGGTTTTCGAAGCTTTTTGAAAGAATAGCGTAGAGCGGGAACACCATGGTGATCAGCAAATAAAGCGCAATGCCGACCAGCACGGCGCGCATGATCCAGTCTTCGCTGCTGACCTTTGGCTTAATGGTTTGCCCGGCGAGGCCCGCGGCGGTCGTCGTGATGGCTCCATTACTCACGGCGTCATGCTCCCATGATGCTAGACTTCGACTTCCGTCTGAACGCGTTCCGTGAACACGTGCAGATGATCCGTCGGGAAGGCGACCGTTACGTCTTTACCATTTTCAATAACCAAGTCGCGCATCAGGTTGGCGGAAAAATCGGCGCGAAATTCCAAGCTATCATCACCGGCGACGTTCAAGGTCGCACGGGTCACAGAGCCCAGGAATTCCAGATCCGTCACCGTCGCTTTGATGGCATTGTCGGTGCCCGCGTCAACGCCACGGGTGGTGACGTCTTCAGGGCGAATGCAAATGGTGACGTCACTTCCGGCTTGCAGGCCATCGGCGTCGGTCGCGGTCAATTCAGCGGCTCCGAACCGCACTCGGCCGGGTGCTGCGATGGTCGCTTCAAGGAAATTCATGGTGCCGATGAAGTCGGCGACGAAAGGTGATGCCGGATCATCGTAAATTTCGTTTGGTGAGCCCACTTGTTCGATGATGCCGTGGTTCATGACTACAATCCGATCAGCCATAGTTAAGGCTTCTTCCTGATCGTGGGTCACCATGATCGTCGTGACCCCAATCTTGCTCTGCAATTCCTTAATTTCATGGCGGAGATGGCCGCGGACTTTGGCGTCCAGGGCGCTTAAGGGTTCATCCAGTAACAACAGGCCGGGCGATGTTGCCAGCGCGCGGGCCAAGGCGACGCGCTGTTGCTGGCCGCCGGAAAGCTGGGCCGAATATTTATCACCCTGGTCGGATAATCCGACGAGCTCCAGCAATTCCTTCACCCGGGCGTCAATATCGGGTTTGGCCATGCCCTTGTTTTCAAGCCCGTAAGCGACATTGCGTTTGATCGAAAGGTTCGGAAACAAGGCGTAGGACTGAAAAACGATACCGAAATCGCGCTCAGAGGGGGGCAGGGCGGAAATGTCCTTGCCGGCCTGTTCAATACGGCCACGGGTTTGAATGTCCAATCCTGCGATGGCACGCAACAACGTCGTCTTGCCACATCCCGATGGTCCCAGGAAACAGACGAATTCGCTTTCAAAGACATCAAGAGAGATATCTTTCAGTGCGGTGAAATCACCGAACATCTTGGTGAGATTCTCGACTTGCAGATAGGCGGCTTGGGAATCATTCATGGTCGGGGCCTATTGGAGCTTAATTGGGCGCAGGTCAAAACGCAGATAAAATATTTAAAAGACAACGGCCCCGGTACTCGCAGAGTGACCGGGGCCGCGTGTCAATTTACGTCAGTCGGGCCCGCTTATTTTTTGGGCTCGGATTTGCCGTCGTAGCGCTTGCGCCACTCATCCAAAATACGGATACGATTGTCGGCGGCCCATTGGAAATCGTTGGTAATCATTTTGTCTTCGATTCCCACGGGGAAGTTTTTCACCGGTTTGGCAATACCTGGCATGGCGACGACCGCATAGGCTTCATTATAAATAATGTTGGCCTTTTTGGTCACCGACCAATCGGCGAGTGCCCGGGCGGCTTTCAGGTTTTTCGTGTTACGCACGATACCGAAAGCTTCAAGATCCCAGCCCACGCCTTCGATGGGGGCAACGACTTCGAGCGGTGCACCTGCATTTTTCGACTTGGCGCCACGATAGGCAAAGGACACGCCGATGGGAATCTCACCCTTGGCGGCCAGTTTGCAGGGCTTTGATCCCGAATGGGTGTAACGCGCGATATTGACATGCAACGCGTCCATATACTTCCATGCGGCTTCTTCGCCCTGCATCTGCATCCAACTGGAGACGTCCAGGAAGCCCGTGCCCGACGAGTTCGGGTTCGGCATGATCACATGACCTTTGTAGACAGGCTTGGTAAGATCGGCCCAGCTGGTCGGCAATGGCAGTTTATGTTTGCCGGCTTCGACCGTGTTGTAGCACACCGACGCGATCCAGGCGCGTTGGCCAACCCACAACGGCTTTTTGTTTTTGGTGTCGTAGTATTTTTTGTCGAGTTTTTCGACGCCCTTCGGCGCGTAACCTTGGAAGTAATTATGCTTCGAAAGCAGCAACAGGCTGGTGGCGGCAACGCCCCAAACGATGTCTGCTTTTGGGTTTTCTTTCTCGGCCAGCAACTTCGAAGTAATGATGCCGGTCGAATCACGGACCCATTTGATGTTGATGCCTGGATTGTCGGCTTCGAAGGCGTTCTTGAATCCCTTCAACTCATCGGCTTCAACGGCCGTATAAACCAATAGATCAGTCGCTGCATTTGCATTGGTATTTGCGGCCAACGCCATTGCGGCGCCCCCCGCGAGGAGGGTAAATGTTTTCGCGAATTTCATGATTATTGCCTCTTTCTCTATTCTCCCTGAGAGGATTTTACTCCCCATGTTAATAGCTCTACCTTAGACCCATCGGCTCGCGGATAGAAGTGAATATTCGATGATTTTTTGGTGCCAAGATAGAGGTCGAATCGCGGGTTTCTTAATTTCTACCGATCAGTTCTCCTCTGCTGTGATGGCGTCCTCGATGATATCAAGGCCGCGGTCCAATTCTTCGATGCTCAAGGTTAGGGGCGGCGTCAAAGTGAGGACGTTGCCCATGGTTGTTTTGAAACTCAGGCCCTGATCGAGGCAGCGGTACATAATGCGATCGGCGGCATCGAGGGCCGGGGTCTTATCAGCGCGATCGAGCACCAGTTCAATCCCCAGCAACAAGCCAAGGCCGGTGACATGACCGATCAATGGATGGCGGTCTTTCATATCGTGCATTCGCGACAATGCTTGGGCGCCGACCTTGGCGGCATTTTCTACAAGATTTTCGTCTTCAATGATTTGCAAAGTCGTCAGTGCCGCGCGTGCTGTTACGGGGTTTTTCTCATGTGTATAATGACCCAGCGCAAGATCACCCATGTTGTCGAGTTTTTCATTCGCGATCATCGCGGCAATTGGCAGCACGCCGCCGCCCAATGCCTTGCCGAGGACCGTGATGTCGGGCTCGACGCCGAAATGTTCCGAGACGAACATTTTGCCGGTTTTACCCAGGCCACTGGGGATTTCATCGAAAATCAACAACGCGCCGTATTCATCGCAGGCCTCGCGGACAGCCTGCCAAAACCCTGGCGGTGGGATATAGGGGACGGACCGTACGGGCTCGGCGATGACCGCGGCCACGTCTTTTTCCTTATCCAGGACATAACGCAGCATCCCGGCGCAGGCCATCTTGCAGGCATCCAGGTCCGGAATGCCGTCCGGCGCGTCATGGCCGTAGGCGCAGCGATAGCACGCAAAAGGCGCGACGTGCTCAGCGCCGGCCAGAAGGGGGCCGATTTCATTGCGGAACAATGATTCGCCACCAACACTGAGCCCGCCAAAGCCCGCGCCGTGAAAGGCACCCCAAAACGATATGGTCTTGTGGCGCCCGGTGTAGTTGCGCGCCAACTTGAGCGCCATATCGACGGCGTCACTGCCGCCGGTGGCGTAAAGGACCTTGTTGAGATTGCCGGGCGCCAAGCTCGCCAATTTTTCCGCCAGATCAACGGCCGGGGCATTGGTGAACCGACGGGGCGCGAAAGGCAGGTCGTCCAGTTGGCGTTTGATCGCGTCGATCAGGCGCGGATGCGCATAGCCAATGTGATGGACATTGTTACCGTGAAAGTCCATGAACCGATTGCCGGCAATATCTTCAATCCAGATGCCCTCAACCTTTTTGACTGCGGCGAGGCATGGAGTCGATAAAGATTGATGCAGGAAATATTGGGCGTCGCGGTCGAGAAGGGCGCCACCGGCATTGTCGCCCCCCCGTCGCGCTTCCCAAGATTTGCGATTGGGACTGAGGTTGCTGTCGCCTTCACCTTGGTGGGGTTTTGTGGGCGCAGCGTTGTTGTCGTCAGCACCGGGGGGCGTCTCAAGCATGCGCGACCTTTCAATAGTTTGGGGCGGTCCAATCGCGGTATATGATCTGTTAGGCGTATCGGTATCTTGTTTCCACAAAAAACCACACTTTCACAGGAAAAACCACATTTAATTTTTCAATGTGATATAATTTTCATCAGCCGGGTGGTTCAATTGGTGGAACGTTTACGCCATTCCAGATGCCTTAGCTTCCTTGACCCGGCGGCTGGCCTGCGTAATGTTTGCCGCGCTGGAGACAACACACAGAGTTCGTGGTGGGATTGATGTTAGCCGTAGAACGACGCGATAGAATTCTCGAAATATTGAAAGACGCACGGTTCGTCTCTGTGAATGATTTGCATGATG
>JABJBP010000056.1 GCA_018665815.1 Rhodospirillaceae bacterium | reverse complement strand
CAAGGCGCTCAGGCGCCGATGTTGGATCAAGGCGCTCAGGCGCCGATATCCGGCCAAAACGCGCGCGCGCATTCTGGCAATGTTGGAAAAGCTGAGATCGGGGAAAAACTTCGAATAGCCTACACATACCCACATCCTCCTTTAAGAAGCGATTGAACGGGTGGACCACCACACGGCATCTACCGCGAATTCGGTCGAACCATTTATATCCGGCCCTTCACATGTGGCACCGAATATCGACAATATAACCACTAAATGATCAAATGTCAATAATGTTCATGCTTTGTTTATGTGTTCACTATCGCGTCAACAGGCATCAAACCGATATCGGAAAACCAATATTGGGCATCTAAAATCCGATAAATCATGCACGGACAGCATTTCCGCGCACACAGCGGCCAGCAGATCAAAATTGATAATGGATCGCGAGGGCTATTTAGCGGCGGATTGCTTGGCGCCGGTACCAGCCAAGGAAGGCTGTTCAAAATCTTCCGGTGACAGATCGTATCCCAAATTCGGAATGGGCGGCAGATCAAGGCTCTGGCCGTTTGAAATTTCAGCTTTCCGCTTCTGGCGGTAAAGGCTGCGCAGTGCCGCGTAATAATCGACAGATGTCTTTTTGATCTGGCGAAGCTCATCGACGACGCCGGACACCTCATCAACGCCACCAAGGGCCGAACGAGCATAGCCGAGCTCATCGCGGTCTGTGTTGTCGATCCAATTTCCGACAGCGTCAAAATACGGATCGACAAGGAATTTGCCGACAACATCACGCGGATTGGACGGGCCAAATATGGGCAGCACCAGATACAGCCCCTCGCCCATGCCCCAGACACCCAAGGTCTGACCGAAATCTTCTTCGCGCAACGGGCCGTCTTCCTCGCCAATCACATCGACAATGCCGCCCATGCCGACGGTCGTGTTGACGAATAATCGCCCTAACGTTTCCAGGGCCGCCATCAGGTTGCCCTGCAGCAGATTATTCACCAACGTAATCGGGCTGGACAAATTGGTCAGAAAATTACTGACCCCGAGGCGCATGGTCGCCGGCAAGTTGTCATTATAAAAATCAGCGACCGGCCAAAGCACACCTTCATAGATGACTTCATTAAAACCGAAAATCGCACGATTAACCGATTCAAGCGGATCGTTGACTTCTTCATCCCCGTCGGCGGCAGCGACCAATACCGGGCCGTCTTTCGAGACGGGCACAAGCACATCCTCAGCCGCCAGCGCAGGTGCCGCCAGCCAAAGGCCGAACACCACCAAAAGGCCCGCCAAGTTGGCGGCCTTAAAATACAAAGAAAATTTTGCGGACACGTTTTTCAATCCACAAACCTTTTATTCAACTTACAATCTGCCAATCGAGAGGGGTCTTTAAGTCCCAGGCATGATTCGTTTTTAGGCGATGTCGTGACCTATCGCAACCTCGGAATCCGCTTTCCCTGCGGCATGTGGCATTTTTGCAAACCGCACGTAAAAATGCCATGCTCTGCTTTGCCTGGAATAAATGCTTGAAAATATAAGCGTGTCCAGTGGCTTAACGGGAAAATAACCATAAAAATGAGGCTTCAGGGAAATGCTTGAACGATTGCGAAATGTGTCCGTTGGCGGACTGCTGATAGGGCTCGTGCTGATGTTCCCACAAGCGGCAATGGCCGAATCCGCGTCGGCGGTCGTTAAGCCGTTTCAAGACACTTTATTGGGTGTCATGAAAAAGGCCGATCAAACCACCATTCTGGAACGCTATGAGCAGCTGGCGCCATGGGTTGAAAAAACCTTCCATCTTTCGTTGATGGCCCAAATTGCCACCGGCAAGCACTGGGGACGATCAACAAAGGATGAAAAATCGGCGGTCGCGGCAGCATTTCGACGCATGAGCATCGCCACGTTGGCCACCCTTTTCAACGGCTACAGCGGAGAAGTGTTCGCCATCACCGGCGAGAAGCCAGGCCCCAGCAAGACCACGGTCGTCATGACCGAACTCAGAAAAACCGACAAATCCATCGTCAGCATCGCCTATGTTGCGCGAGAAATAAGAGGGACATGGCGGCTTATTGATGTTGTGGTTGATGGTGGAATTAGTGAATTAAAGGTGCGGCGCTCCGAATATCATCTTATTCTTAAAAACAACGGTATGGATGGATTGGCGAAGTTGTTGAATTCAAAAGCGGACGAGCTTACATCGAAGCCATGAAAATTCAGGCCCGCGCCTCTCATGTATCTCTTATGAATAGAAATATTATCCATCAGCGATGGCGGCGCTTCTTGTGCCTAGTGGTTTTGATCGCCGGTATTGCTCTATCGCTGCCAATCAAAGCCGATGAAAACACCCCCATTCATATCGTCGAGGCATTTCACGTGACTTTGCTGACGACCATGCAGTCGGCGAAGGCACTCGGTTACAAGGGGCGGTACGGGAAACTGGCGCCAGTGATCGAACGCCGGTTTCATCTGCCGTTGATGGTTCAGGTGGCCACCGGGTCATACTGGAAAAAAGCGACAGAAAAGCAACGTGACCTTCTCGTCGGGGCGTTCTCAAAAATCAGTATCGGCACCTATGCGTCCCGGTTTACCGGCTACTCGGGGCAGACTTTCGTGACGCTGGGAAGACGTGACGGCCCGCAACAAACGATCCTGGTCAAAACCAAGATCGCCAACCCGTCGGGCAAGGATGTGAAGCTGACCTATGTTACCCGCCTGATCAAAGGTACGTGGCGGATCATCGACGTGCTGCTTGATACGGGCATCAGTGAATTGGCTGTTCGACGCTCGGAATATCGGCGCATCCTGAAAAGCAAAGGAATTGATGGATTAATCAGCACCTTGGATGGCAAGGCAGCCGCGCTTCGGAAGGCCGCAACGGGATAATCCGATCAAAACTGGGTTTCTTCGCTCTTATCACCGAGGCCGCAAACCACCAACAATGCGGGCAGAAATACCAACGTCGAAATTAATGTCAATGTAATTGCCAGGCTCAGCAACAATCCCATGCTGGCGGTCCCCGGGTGGCTCGACAAATAGATCGAGCCGAATGAGCCGATCGTCGTCAATGCGCTGAATAGGACAGCGCGTGGTGTCGATGTCCTCAGGGCCTCGCCGACACCGTCGCTTTCCCTTGAGCGCGCCACAAGATGGATGGCGCCGGCCACGCCAAGGCCAAACAACAAGGGCAGCACGATGACATTCGCCAAATTGAACGCAACGCCCAACAACGCGGCCGCGGCCGCCGTCCAGATGCCGGCCAACAACAGCGGCGCAAACACCATGGCGACATCGCGCACCCGCCGCATGACAAACGCCAAAAGAACGACGATGAAGATGACCGCGAGAGCGCCGGCCTCGGCGAAAGCGCGAAGCACGGTCCGTCCGGCTTCCAAGATCACCACTGGCGAACCGACAGCGTTCGGCGCGACGGCCCGAACCGCATCGACAAAACGCCCCACGGCGGCGCGCTCACTGAGCGCTTCACGGGGATAAACTTCAATCAATGCGCGCCCATCCGCGGCGACGTTGCGGGCCTGCAATTGTTGCGGCAAAGAACTGATTGTCACGGCTTCGGCCCGCAACGACTGGTTCAGTGCGTCGAGGCGGCCCGGCAATCCTGCCAGTAATCGGTTTTCCAAATCAAGGAGTGCTGTCGCCGCGCGGTCGCCGCCGACAACACTTGAGACCGCGGCGAGCAAACGCCTCGCCGACGCTGCACCGGCTGCATCGCTACGTTCGCTGAGAGCTTGCAGTTTCGTACGCAATGCCGCCCACGCATCAAGTCTTGCCTGCGCATTCAATGGCACAGCCGGCGCCGCCAGTGCCAATGCCGGTGCGATAAACAATGCCATATCGCCGATAATATCCAACTTTTCTTCTTGGGACTTCGGCACATAACTGGCCAATGTCACCGCCTTATCAACCAGTTCAATCTTACCCAGACGTGCCTTCAAGGCCTCGGCGGCGGCCTGATCGGCGCTCAGAACTTCTATCGCGTGATGATTCCGGCTGCCGTCACTCATGAGATCAAACAAAGTCGCAACCGATTCGGTATTCGGATCTTTGAGATTTAGCGGGTCAAAATCGAACTCTGCGCGCGGCGCCACGGCTGCGGCCGCCACGCCGAGAACCAATGCCACCCAGCAAATTGCCCGCGCGTGGCGGCGGATCGCGGTGCCTGCGCGCGCGCCCGCCGCCGGTAGAATCAGTTGCGCTTCCCGACCGCCCTCCCCCAGTGGCGCCATGGCGATCAGCGCCGGCAAGAGGGTCAAATTCGCGAACAGCGCGATGAACATGCCCGAGCCGGCAATCAGGCCCAGTTCCGCCAGACCAACGTAATCCGTCGGCAGGAAGGCGAAAAACGCGATAGCTGCGCTGAGCGCACAAAGTGTCAGCGAACCGCCGGCCACCCGGGCGGCCTCGGCCAGAGCCGTTTGCTGGTCATAGCCACGCCAGATTTTCTCGCGATAGCACAAGGCAAAATGAATGCCGAAATCGACGCTCAGGCCGATAAACAAGACCGCGAAAGCAACGGATATTAAATTCAACGTACCAATGGCAAGAGCCGCAAACGCCGCCGTTAGAATTAGCCCGGCGATCAGCGTGCCCAAATTGGCCAGGACCAAGCGTAGGGATCGCAACCCAACAAACAATAAACCCAAAACCAGCACCAACGAGATGACAGCCGCCAACCCCATGCCTTCGGCGACGCTTTCCAATTCTTCTTCGTCAAGCGCCGCTGATCCGGTCAAACGGACCGTCAGTCCGCGTTCCGGCGTCAACCCCAGGTCGCCGGCCAATTGACGGATCGCCTGGATGGCTTGGGTGCCGGGCTGCAAGGAAGTCTGATCTCGCGCCGGTTTGACGACAATAAAGCGTCGTCTGTCGGCCGCTGCGGTATCGTTGATCCCGCCCATCAGTCGGGTCCATGACAACTGTTGGAAGCGTTTGTGATTTTGCGCTTCCGCGACCTCGGCCATGGCGTTCAGCGTCGAAGAAAGATCAAACGCGTCGGCACCACCGGGTTTCAGCGCTTCATCGATGCCAAGACCCAGCATGCGAAACAGCCCCCGCAAGCTCGAATCGCGCCACAGAGCACTGAGAAACGGCTGCGCTTCAGCCAATCGATCCGCCAGTTCGCTCAATTCATCAACGTCAAGATACAACAAGCCGTTCTGACGGAAGAATGGATCACCTTTGAGATCATAGACATCTTTGAACAGCGCTGGGCGTTTACGCAATTCGGCACCGAGAACAAGTGCTGCGTCATCGGCTATGTCAGCGGTCTGACCGTCAATGACGACGGCAAGTGTACCGTCGGTTTGCGGGAACGCCCGGTCGATCTCGTTGGCATGGCGGCGGAACGCAAGTTCATCGGACAGCATATCGGAGGTCGAGGTATTGATGCCGATCGTATCAACGAAAAAGATCAAGGCTGCGAGCGTCAACACCGCCCCGGCGCCGGCGACCAACCGCGCATGGCGGGCAACACCGCCGACCCATGCGGCCAATACATCACCATAGGCTTTCGCCCATCCGTCAACGCCCGTACTCATCACACCCAATCCTTAGCCCGGCCTCATCAGGCTTGAAGCGGCTTATAAGCGCTCGTCGCAGTTGTCTCAAGACGCAGTCGGGCAGCCGATCGAAAAGACAGATCTAAGTCGAAGCGCTGGCGAGAAACGACTTGAAGCGCGCCGCGACCTCAACCGGACCTATCGTCGGCCGGCCCAAATTGGACATCGATCCCGGTTCAATTCGCATATGGATCATATGCGGGCCAGGCGAATTCAATGCCGTGCTCAATGCCGCGTCGAAGCCAACCAAATCGTCGCATGTGGCGCCTATTTTATAACCGCACGCCGCCGCGACCTTGGAAAACGCGACACCGCTGGCGGCTGCCGGCTGGCCACCAGTGGAATCGTAAGTGCCGTTGTCGAGCACAAGATGAACGAAATTTTCAGGCCGGTAGGATCCTACGGTTGCCAATGACCCAAGCTTCATGAGCGCCGCACCATCGCCGTCAATCGCGATCACTGGATCTGTACGGTGAAGCGCTACCCCCAAGCCCATGCCGGCGGCGCACCCCATTGAGCCGACTTGATAGAGATGCTGTTCCCGATCATTAATCGTGAACAACTCGCGCCCCGTCTTGCCCGTTGTCGCAATAATCGCCGCCGTATCAGGCGCCATCGCCAAGAGGCGCTCCAATGTCGCATAGCGGCTGGGCCGCGGGCCGAGCGTGCAATGGTTTACCTCGTCGCCGATGGTGATCACTGCGGGCGCCGCGCCGGACAGATCTTCGGGTGAGATCGTATCCTTTTGCATAATCAACCCGACCGGCAGGCCATGCGACGCCATTGAATGCCTGGCCTCCTCGATGACCGGTCCAATGTCGGCGGCGGAAGTTGGGAAATCATGATGGGGAATACGCATGATGCTCAGCAAATCAGGTGTAATTTCACCCATCAACTCATGCTGTGGCTCATCGCTAAGGCCCGGCCCGCCGCGCCAGGTGACGATGAGCAAAGTCGGAATCTGGAACGGAAAGTTCAACGACGTCAGCGGGTTTACCGCATTTCCAAGCCCTGAGTTTTGAAACATCACGACGGTCTCATGACCGGCAAGCCATGCTCCCGCGGCGATAGCCACGGACTCGCCTTCACTGGCCGCGGCGACGTACCCGTATTGGGTCCCGCTGATGACGCGATTAATCGTTGGCGTTAGAAATGAACACGGCACGCCGGTATAAAAATCAAACCCGGCAGCCCTAGCCGGCTCAAGGAAATCATCGGCACGGATCATACAAACCTCCTGGCGCCGCTGAGGTTAGCGGCCTCATCGACATCAAGTCACCGCTCCGGCGCATAAACAACACGAACCTTCGATCGTGGTCAATTTCGGACGTAAAACCTCAGTCAATTCGGTTCCATCGATAACCTAGGATTTGGACCGAACGGCGTTAACGATGGCCTCGACCTCTGCGGCGAATGTAGAGGGATCGAAAGGCTTGGCGATAAACCCATCAGCGCCGGCAGCCTCGGCTTCGCGCCGCCAGGGCCGGTCAGTGCCGCTATCCACCGACATCATGATGATTACCATGTCATCGAATTCCTTACGGCCGCGTAATTTGTGCACAAGGCTCAGGCCGTCAATGTCCGGCATCATCCGGTCGGTGATCAACGCATCGGGCTGATTCGTAGTGGCGATCCCGAGGGCCTGTTCGCCACGCGTACTGGCGGAAACTTCATGGCCCGCCTTTTCAAGCAGCAGCGTCACCAGGTGCAGCAGGCTTTGGTCGCCGTCAAATATGCAAAATTTCAAAAACTACCCCTTCAATTTTGAAGACGTTTTAGTTGTCGCCTGCCGGTAATGCCGCCATGCCCACATATCCGGGCAAGGCCTCAACTCTCGCCAGCCACGCGGCGACGTTAGCATAAGTCAGTGGATCAACACCCCCCTGGTGAACCAATCCTGCGTAAACATAGCATGCGATATCTGCAACCGCGGGTGCCGTACCAACCAACCAATCCCGCCCTTCAAGATGGCCATTTAGAATATCCAGGCATTGCTCGGCTAGGGCGCGTGCCGCGTCGCGATCGCCTTCGCGGTTGAACAACACCAGGGCACGGGCCATGGCGCAGCCGTGGATCATTTCATTGGCGGCAAATGACAGCCATTCCATCACATGCCCCGACGCGGCGTCCCCTTCGGGCAGCCATTCACCATTCCCATATTTCCGGGCTAGGTAATAAAGAATTGCTTGCGAATCGCGGATGATCTCACCGCCGTCCTCAAGAACCGGCACCTTCCCCAACGGGTTCATCGCTAGATACTCGGGCGTTTTATGCTCAAGGTCAGGCACGCTGATCGGTACGCTTTCGTATTCCAGGCCAAGGAATGACAGCAACATTCTAACTTTGTGGCAGTTTCCAGAGAGTGCCTCGTCATAAAGCTTAATCATGGGCGTCGTCCTTAAACAGATAACGAAATCAGATAACGAACCACAGTAATGCCGGGAGCGTGGCAAAGGAAAGCATCGTTGAGGTGACAACGGCGCCGGCCACTTCGTCGGGGCGGTTGTTGTACATTTGTGCATATAAAAAATTAAACACAGCCACCGGCATCGCACATTCGATGATGACCACGCCCCGCGCCACGCCTTCAAATCCAAACACTTCCGCAGCCGCCCAGCCGACCGCCACCCCCATGACTAGACGCAGGGCGGCCAGGCCGAAACTACGGCCGAGGTGCGCGACCTGAAGTCCTGCCAACGAGACACCGAGCGTGATTAACATCAGCGGGATGGGAAAACCGCTGAGCAAATCGAGCGTTTTCAATACCCAATCGGGAAACGGAATGCCGGCAAGTTTCACGGTCACGCCGCCCAAAGCCGCCCAAACCATCGGTATCTTCAATACTGCCCTGGGGTCCGGATTACCGGACGCCAGCGCCGGGCCGAAGATATTTGTCAGCGTTCCATTGACCGCGAAATAAGCTACGCCAAGTGCCAGACCCGGATCACCAAAAGCCAACAGACAAACCGGCAATCCCATATTGCCCGTATTGGCGAAGATCAGGCAGTTCAAAAATACCTGACGTTCGATTTTGAAGATGCCCAGTACGACGGACCCGATCACGGCGAAGGCCGCCGTTGTCACCGCGGCGGCAAGGCCCATGTTGCCCAGCATCTCCGGGGTCAAATCGACCTTGGCCAGCGTACCGAAAACCAGACACGGCATGCCAACTTTGGTAACAATCCGGGTAACGAATTCGGTTTCATATGGAACCCGCGTGCGGGCCCACACAAAGCCGATTGCAGCACACACGAAGATCGGTGCGATAACGGTGAAAATCGCGCTAAACAACCGGCCTCTCCAAATCGTGCGTGAATGCCGGTTTCAGAACCGGCAGCGCCTATTCGACCCAGGCGATCCGTAATATATTGGTCGCACCCGGTGTACCGAAAGGCACGCCCGCGGTAATCGCCAACGCCTCGCCGACTTCGGCCATTTCCTGCTCTTTGACGACCCTGATTGCGGAGATCACCATATCGCGAAAACTTTGCAGGTCTTCGGTTTCAACCGCGTGAACACCCCAAGCTAAAACCAGACGCCGGGCGGTCTCAGCGCGCGGCGTTAGCCCGACGATCGGCACCGCTGGACGTTCGCGGGCCGCACGAAGCGTAGTCGACCCGGTTGAAGTAAATGTCACGACAGCGGCCGCGGAAATGGTTTCGGCAACTTGGCGGGCCGAGGTGGTGATGGCATCGGCCGCCGTGGCTTCCGGCGGCAGGCGGGACGCAGCCAATTGTTGGGCGTAATGGGGATCTTTTTCAACGCGCGCGATGATCCGGTCCATCATCGCCACAGCTTGCGGGGCGAAGTCGCCGACCGCCGTTTCCGCTGACAGCATCACCGCATCCGCGCCGTCGTAAACAGCAGTGGCGACGTCGGAGGCTTCGGCCCGGGTCGGGCTAGGTGAATGAACCATGGAATCGAGCATTTGCGTTGCCACGATCACCGGCTTGCCAGCGGCGCGGCACGCGGCAACGATGCGTTTTTGCTGGATTGGTACTTCCTCGGGCGGCATTTCGACACCCAAATCACCACGTGCGACCATGATCGCATCACAAAGACTGACGATTCCCTCGAGGCTGTTGAGCGCCATCGGTTTTTCAAGTTTTGCCATGACCGCGGCGCGCCCGGCAATCAACTTCCGTGCCTCGGCGATATCTTCGGGCCTTTGCACGAACGACAGCGCGATCCATTCGACACCGACCTGCAAGGCGAAGCGCAAGTCGCCTCTGTCCTTTTCCGTCAGCGGCGACAATTCCAACACCACATCGGGGACATTGACGCCCTTATGGTTTGAAATATCGCCGCCGTTGATCACCTTGGTATCCGCGAAATCCACGCTGACATCCGTCACTTCAAGACGGATCTTTCCGTCATCCACTAACAATCCCATGCCCGGCTCAAGTGCAGCGAACACTTCCGGATGTGGCAATGGCGCGCGGCGCCCGTCACCCAATGCTTCATTCAGATCGAAACGAAAACTCTGCCCGTCTTCCAGGCGCGTCGAGCCGTCAGCAAATTCACCAACGCGAAGTTTTGGGCCCTGCAGGTCAGCGATAATCCCAATAGGTCGGTCATATTTTTTCTCTAGGCCGCGAATTTGCGCAATCCGCGCGGCGTGGTCCTCGTGGCTGCCATGCGAGAAGTTCATCCGAAAGACATCGGCACCAGCTTCAAAAAGAGCGCCGATGGCGCTCTCATCTGATGTCGCGGGCCCGAGCGTCGCGACTATTTTTGCTTTTCTATATCGTCTCATGACCGCGACATTAAGGGTAAGTTGTTGATTTGACCATAGGATTTACCGCAAAGCTTTCTCATGTATATAAGTTCCCTTCCGCATGTGTGGTCTGTATCATCCCGAGTTCGTGGTATACCTTAGTCTTGTTACAGAGTTGTTAAGACGCTCGAGGTACGATATCCGATGCTCAAAACCGGGTCTCAGCGATGATCAAAAAATTCGTCTCCAATGCCCTTCTTTCGGTCGTTATGGACAAGAAGGCACGCGATAAATTCAATGCCGCCCAAGATGCAAAAAAGCGCGCCATAGGCGAATTGCCCGCATCGCCAGCAATCGCCGACGACGATACGGATATCCCACGGATGATCCCGACAGCCGCCGACACCCAGCCGGCCCGGCCATCCAAACCCGCTGCTCCCACCCCCACTGTCGCACCCAAGCCGCCAAGCGGTGGGCCGGCGGATGACACCGCCATGTTGGTCCGCCAGGCCTTGGACAGTGCCGAGGCCGAATTGACCCATCGCCAAAACCGAAAATCCATGTCGCCGGAACGCCAAGCCTTGATTGAAAACGCTTTGGCCATTCATCGTTCCAAGGCGCACATTCTTGATGACCTTGACGAAGATCAGCGCGAGAAACTTTACGTCATGGCGATGCAAACCCTCAACGATCAAAATCGAGAGTAGCCACCGGTGACGGCCGAGCCTGTTCAATCCGATGATGGCGCTGTGATCACCAAAATGGCGGCGGCGGTTCGAGCCGGTGAGCGGCGCGCTCTGGCGCGGGCCATCACGTTAATCGAATCGACGCGGCCTGATCATCGCCGCCAAGCCGAGGATTTGATGGCAGCCCTCGCCGGCCACGGCGGATCGTCATTGCGTATCGGCATTTCCGGCGTACCCGGTGTTGGCAAATCAACCTTCATAGAGGCGTTCGGTCTTCACCTTCTTGATCAGGGCCATCGCGTCGCCATTCTGGCTGTTGACCCGTCCAGCCCGCGCACCGGCGGCTCGATCCTTGGTGATAAAACCCGCATGGAAGAGCTATCGCGGCGCGCTGAGGCGTTCATCCGACCATCGCCATCGGGCGGAACCCTTGGCGGTGTTGCGCGCAGAACCCGCGAAGCCATGCTGATTACCGAGGCTGCCGGTTTCGACATCGTCTTGATTGAAACCGTTGGCGTCGGTCAGTCGGAAATCGCGGTTGCCGGCCTGACCGATATGTTCATGCTGCTGCTGGCCCCAGGTGCCGGCGACGACTTGCAGGGCATCAAAAAGGGCATTGTTGAATTGGCCGACTTGATTGTCGTCAACAAAGCCGATGGCGACCTGGCGCCGGCCGCCGAGCGGGCGCGGCGTGATTACGCGGCGGCGCTGCATCTATTACGCTCACCACTGGGGGGCTGGCAGCCCACTGTGATGACGTGCTCGTCGCTGGAAGGCGCCGGTATTAATGAGGTATGGGCCAAGGTCAGCGCGTTCCGCGATCAAGTCAACGCGTCTGGAAGTTTCACGGAACGCCGCGCCGCGCAGGCCAATCAATGGATGTGGGATGAAGTCAACGAAGTCTTGCAAAGCCGCTTGCGTGAAAATACGGCAATTCGGGACACCGTCGACGCCATTGAGGCCTCTGTGGCCAATGGCACGACCAGTGTCGCCGATGCGGCCAGGGCCATTATCCAGCAACTTGATGAAACATAATGAAATACAAGCCCCGGCCAAAAACTATTTGAATGCGCACCATAAAATATGACGGGTCAATCGCCGGCCAACGGGTCAACAAGGTGGTCAAATCGATCACCTATGTGGAAGGCTGGGTGACCGCTCTGGTCGATGTTTGGGGCAAGGAAGAATTGGATAAGATCGTCATCAAGGCCGAAGAAAAAACTGAGGACGAAAAACTCCTCGAAGGACCGCAGATGGAAGGCAAAGGCCTTTCCCAGTCTGAAGTCGACGCCCTGTTTGACTGATCTCTAAAACTTGATATCCAATAGCCTGTCAATCTTCTCCGAAACCTTGTTCAGGCGCCACCGGCCATGCTAAGAGACCGCCCGCAAGACTTTTGTCTACTCATTTCGGAGAAATCATCATGCGCCGTTTCCTTTCCCGTTTTTCGGCCCTTCTCGCCGTTGTTGGCATCATGGCTGTGACCGGCCCGACCGCCGACGCCGGTGATCCCGAAAATACACTGTTCCTGGATTTGGAATACGGCCGCGTGGTCATTGAAATGCGCCCCGATTTGGCGCCAAAGCATGTCACTCAAATTAAAAAGCTGGTGCGTGAAAAATTTTATGACGGCCTGACATTCCACCGCGTCATCGGTGGATTCATGGCCCAGGGCGGAGATCCGAACGGCAATGGCTCGGGTGGTTCCGGTGTCAACATTCCAGCCGAGTTCTCGGATGAGCCCCATGTCCGCGGCACCGTTTCAATGGCGCGCTCAAGCAGCCCCGACAGTGCGTCATCGCAATTCTTCATTGTCTTCGCACGCTCGAAATGGTTGGACGGTCAATACACAATCTGGGGTCAGGTTACTGAAGGCATGCAATTTGTCGGCAAATTGAAGCGGGGCGCGCCAGGTAGCGGCGCCGTTGACGACCCGGACAAGATCATCCGCATACAAGTCGCCGCCGACGCCAAATAACCGCGTGAACCCTAGCCTGGTTTATTGCCGCCGAACTTGGCGACGATAAATCCCGTACATTCCCGATCGGGCACTTCGGCACATATCATTTTTTCAATTTGGAAACCTGCTTCGGACAGGAACCTCTCAAACGGATGCATGAGGATAAAATCCGGCATCCGAATGATTGCCATATTTCCGCCGACATTGAAGATATCGTCGGAAATGACTACCCGCTGAGCACGGCCCGCGAGGAATTTCAAAATTCCCTGAACGGGATCGGGATGCAAAATCAAAAACACCCGGCTGATCAAGCACACATCGATCCAAGCCGGTAGCTCGACGCCGCCCGATATCATGTCGTCATGGGAACCTTGAAGAATATTGATCATAGAGAACTGCCGATTTCCATGAGCAACCGCCGTCTCATTGGGTTCCAGGCCAATCCATTGCCCTTGCACGTTCGGCAGCCATGGCCAAGTTAAACCCGGCAAAACAACCGAGTTCAAAAATGACTGGATTTGACTCCTCCACCAGATCGACAACATTGGCAACGATATCCGCCATCTGGATACGGTCCGGCATAGTCCTCCATTCCGTATGACCGGCATCGATCATCGGCTCGCCGGCCTCGGCCCACAAAGCTTCGAACTTTGCGACGACGTCGTCGTAGCACGCCGCTAGGTTGCCCGCCTCGGCCAATCGGCCTGCCTCTTCACGGCATGTTCGAATATCCCGTAATTTCGACACTTCCGGCCGGTTTTACGCCGACGCCCGCTGGGCGTAATAGTCGGCTTGCACCAAGTCGCCGGCGTCAAAGTGCTGACGTACCAGCTCGATATATTCATCAGAAACGACGTTTTCGCCTTGAGATATTTGCGACATATAGGCCGATACGCCCGACCAATGTCCGTCAGCCGCCAAATGCTCTTCCGAGGCGCGCCGGGCAAGATCGTAATTGGGTATGCAATGCAGCGCCTGCCCCCAGAATCGCAACGCGGCTTCTTCGTTGTCGTTGATGTAGCAAACCAGCCCCGACAGATGATAAGCCGCCGGCTCATCACTGTGGCGCTGTCGCAGCGTCTTGCAGGTTTCCAATGCCTGCAGCCGCAGCGCCGCGGCCCCAGGATCACCCGACGCACACATGCGGACGAATTCTATGGGACCATCCATATCCGGATCATAATTCTTCGGCAGATCAATCCGGGCTTCGACCATGGCGAGACTAGGGCGCCAGCACGATGCGGCCGACGATTTTGCCGGCGGCCAAATCAGCCAGCGTGGCAGCGGCCTCTGACAAAGGGCGAGTGGCGACGGGCAGCGGCTTGACCCTACCCGTGGCCACCAAATCCATCAATTCACCCATTTCCTCCAGCGTGCCCACGTAGGACCCCATGATGGTGAGGCTTTTCAAGGGAAACATCGGAACGGACAATTCAACGGCGCCACCGAACAGTCCGACCACGACCAGTTGCCCGGCTGTCGCCAATGCTCCGAAACCGAACGCCACGGATTTGTCGGCGCCAACGAAATCCACCGCCGCTGGCACGCCGCCGCCGGTCAGTTTGACGATCCCCTTGCGGCTTTCTTTGTCGGCAGGATCAATGGCGTGCGCGGCGCCCGCATCAAGTGCCGCGGCCCGCTTCACCGGATCAATATCAGCGACGATTATTTCCGTATCCATCATCGCCTGGGCTATCATCAAGCCGGCCAGACCGACACCGCCGGCACCGATGATCAAAAGCTGCTTCCCCTCGGCCTTCGCACGCAATTTCTTCAATGCGCCATAGGCCGTGATACCAGAGCACGCGTAGGTCGCGGCCAATGCCACAGGGATATCACCGACGGGAAACAAATAGCAGCCATCCGGCACCAACACGTGGGTGGCATAACCTCCTGGGCGATGGACGCCAAGGTTGCGCGGCACGAGGCACAAGTTCTCGTCACCGGCTTGGCAGACATCGCATTCGCCACAGCCGATCCACGGGTAAACGACGACGGTGTCGCCGATGGCCGCTGTGGCGCTCTCGCCGACGGCACTCACCGTACCGGCGATTTCATGACCCATGGTGAAAGGCAATTGATGAGCCCGCGACATGTCGGCCTTGCGGCCACCGCCCATGTCAAAGAAGCCTTCCCAGATATGCACGTCCGAGTGACAGACGCCGCAACCGACGACCTCAATGAGCACTTCCGCGCCGCTCGGCACCGGCATGTCGTCATCGTGTTCAACAAGCGGCTGGCCATACGCCGAAATACAGTAGCTTTTCATGCAACAGGCCTCCGATATGGGTGCCACCAAAATACGGCAATGGTCCTAACGGCTCAATTCGCGCATTGCGCGGTCCAGGCCGTCGATGGTCATGGGATACATCCGGTCTCCCATGAGCTGCTGCATCATGCCGACGCTTTGGGTGTTATCCCACCAGGCTTCCTTGATGGGATTGAGCCAGACGGCATGTTCATAGAGATCGAGGATACGCTGTAGCCAGACCGCGCCGGCCTCTTCGTTCCAGTGTTCGACGCTGCCGCCGGGATAAACAATTTCGTAGGGACTCATGGACGCATCACCGACAAAGATCACTTTGTAGTCGTGCGGATAGGTATGCAGGACCTCCCAGGTCGGCGTGGTGTCGGCGTGACGGCGCTTGTTGTCCTTCCAAACGCGTTCATAGAGGCAGTTGTGGAAGTAGAAATATTCCAGGTGCTTAAATTCGGTCTTCGCCGCCGAGAATAATTCCTCGAGCATTTTAACGTGCGGGTTCATGGACCCGCCGACGTCAAAGAAAATCAGCACCTTCACCGCATTGTGGCGCTCGGGCACCATCTTGATATCCAGCCAGCCTTTTTTGGCAGTGGCACGGATGGTGTCGTCAAGATCCAGTTCCTCCGGCGCGCCATCACGGGCAAATTTGCGCAGGCGCCGTAGTGCGACTTTGATGTTGCGGGTGCCGAGAACGACCGAGTCGTCCAAATTCTTGAATTCACGCTTATCCCAGACCTTAACGGCGGAGAAATTACGGTTGTCATCCTGGCCGATCCGCACGCCCTCGGGGTTATAACCGTAGGCCCCAAACGGCGAGGTCCCGGCAGTACCGATCCACTTCGAGCCGCCTTGATGTCGTTTTTTCTGTTCCGCCAGACGTTCCTTCAACGTCTCCATCAATTTTTCCCAACCACCCAGCGCCTCGATCTCGGCCTTTTCCGCGTCGGTTAAGGTTTTTTCCGCTAGCTTGCGCAGCCATTCTTCGGGAATTTCATGGGTTTCGCCAGGCGTCGGTTCGATGCCCTTGAACACCTCGCCGAATACACGGTCGAATTTATCCAGGTTGCGTTCGTCTTTCACCAGCGTCGCGCGGGAAAGGTAGTAGAAATCCAACACGTCATAATTGGCGAGGCCTGCGTCGACACCCTCTACGAGCGTCAGATATTCACGCAGGCTGACCGGCACCTTGGCGTCGCGAAGTTTCAGAAAGAAATCGATAAACATGCCTTTCCCTAGCCTTTCGCATCGGGCTCGGCAAGGCTATCTGAACTGGCGATCTGAACCGGCAGCGGCACGGCGCTCTTGATGTGCAGGTCGCGCTGGGCAAACGGGAAGTCGATGTCGTTTTCCTTGTAAAGATCCCAAACACCCAACAAAACGTCGCTGGTAACGTTGACGACACCGCGCTTCGGATCCTTGATCCATACCCGAAGCTGCAGATTGACCGAATCACCTCCAAACTCCATCAACCGGCAAACCGGCGCCGGGTCCTCAAGTACACGTTCAACGCCGATGGCCGCCTCGACCGCCAGGTCCATGGCCTTGCGTACATCGGCTTCATAGGTGACGCCAATATCCAGGCGCAGACGCACCAGTTCATTGGAATGCGACCAGTTTTCCACCCGTTGTGAGATCAACCCTTCATTCGGGATCAGGTGTTCGGTGCCGTCACGGGTGATCACCGAGACGTAACGCGCGCCAAGCGAATTGATCCAACCGAAAGTGTCGCCAATGCCAATAACATCGCCGGGTTTTACCGAACGGTCCATGAGCAGGATCAAGCCACTGATCAGGTTCGAAAATACCTTTTGTAGCCCGAAACCAATGCCCAGACCGATGGCGCCGGAAAACACCGCGAACGTGGTCAGATCAATACCAACCGTTTCCAGCCCGACAATCACCGCAATCGCATAAGCGGCGATCCGAAACAGCTTGCCCAGAAGTACGCCCGCTGCCGGTGTCACGCCGGGCAGCGCCGACACTCGTTTTTCGACCAGCGTTGAAGCAAAGCCTGCGGCCCATAAGAACACACAAAGCGCGATCACCACCTTGATCAGGCCGAGCAAGGACAAGCGCATATTGCCCGCCTGAACCGCCATGGCGTCGAGGCCGTCCATGGCCGGATCCAAAAGACCGGTAATATTCAGCGCGGCAATTGTCCACGCGACAATAGTGATGGTCCGCGACCAAGTATGATTGCGGACCAGGGTCGCCGCCATGCGAATCACCACCCAGGCGGTCAACAGGCTGACGACAACCTTGATCAGATGATGCGGCCACTTGGCACTTTCCGCAGCACCGACCGTGAACCACTGCAAAGCCAGCCAGACAACCGGCAGCGCCAATGGGGCCATCGCCGTGGTTACCGGTTTGCCGAACCGCAGGTACCATTCATGTGTCCATGGCGTGGCCAGAAAGGTGCGAACTTTCGGCGCGACGAACCAGGCAATGCAGAATGCCAACAAGACGATAGCGGCCTGCGTCGCGGCGCTGAGAACGAAAACATTGGCCTGGGCCCAGACGATGGTTCCGTCAAGCAACGCCCTGAGGTACGCAAGATCGAGAAACTTCTCCACACCGCCTCCGTAAACTGAATTCAACGCGTTGCATAGAATACGTTAGCACCGTCTGTGACGCCACCCGCCAATGCGCTGAACCGCAACCTATGGATTTATCCAGGTATACAAAAGTATGTCCTGATTGATATTTTCGTCATTACCACTTCGACTTGTTGCGCTTTGATAAACTAGGAAGATCTGTTGAGTATTCGGCTTGATATTCATGTCCTTGTCATCGCTGACAAGCTGTCCGGCGCTGCCTGTGCGGCAATTTTTCTGCCGGCGACAGACTATGCAATCACGGTTGTGCATACGGGCGCGGAAGGTCGACACCACATTCAAAGCGGCGATTACAGCATCGTCGTCGTCGTTGTTCTCGCAGCCTCATCTCGGCAAAAGGCCTGCCTTGAGGCCTTGGACAAGGGGGTCACATTTTACCTAATTAAGGACACGGATGGGACGCACCTGGACGCGCTGCCTTTGGCGGTTGAACGGGCAAATAAACTTTGCCGTCTGGATCTAGCCAAGCATTTGTATCTTGGCACCCAAGTCGTTAACCCCATTGACGACAATCAGGCCCGATTTCGTGATTTCACCGAGACCGCGTCGGATTTCTTTTGGGAGATGGATGCGGATCTTCGCTTCAGCTTTCTCTCTGAGCGTTTCACGGTCGTGTCCGGTGTCCCAGCAGGTCCCATACTCGGTCGAACGCGCGAAGAAATAGGGTGTCCGCCAGGTGTCGATCCCGAAGCATGGGACCAATTGCTCCGCGACAGCCTCGCGCGCAAACCCATCACGAACTTCGAAATGGTTCGGTCAAAACCTGACGGGCAGGATATCCATTTATCGATCAGCGCCAACCCGGTATTCGACGACGAAGGAAATTTCCAGGGATACCGCGGCACCGGGACAGACGTCACCGATTTAGCCCATGCGCAGCGTATGATTTCGGAAAAACACGATCTGTTACTGGATGCCATTGAGTGCATCCCGGACGGCCTCGCGTTGTTTGATGCGCACGAACGCTTAATTATCGCGAACAGTCACTACCGCAGAATGTTCCCAAGAGCACTTACATATTTCAACGATCCCGATGCAACTTTTGAAGACTTCCTATTTACCAACCATAAAAACCATCCCGACCTCGCACCAGAGGTTGATGTCGAAGAGTGCGTCCGTATTCGCCTAGAGAACTTTCGCAATCACAAGTCAATGAAGCGCCAAATGCCGTCCGGTGAATGGATTTTATCACGCGAACGCCCCACCACTTCCGGTGGCACGATCAGCGTCCGCACCGACATAACCGAATTGGTCATGGTGACCCAGAGGGCTGACGATAACCAGGCGCTATTGGTCAATGCGCTGGAGGCAGCCCCAGACGGCTTCGCGGTTTATGACAAGGACGATCGGTTGGTTGTTTGCAATGATATGTAGCGCGCACAGTATCCCGGCATCGATGCGTTTTTTGCCGACCCAGAGGTAAAGTTCGAAGATTTTTTGCGGTCACAAATATCCAGCCAGCGAGTGCCCATGGCCAATGAAGATCCGGAAATCTATATCCAAAACCGGCTCCAAGTATTTCGTCAATGTCGCGCGTTTGAGCGTGAACACAAATCCGGAGAATGGTTTCTTTCGCGTGAGTTGCGAATGCCCGACGGCGGCACCATGAGCATCCGCACCGATATATCCGATCTCAAGCGAGCGACGGGTGCGCTCAAGGAAAGTGAACTGCATTTAAAGATGGCGCTCGAGAGTTTCCCCGAACCTCTTGCAATTTACGACCCTGGAGACCGGATCATCATCTGCAATGATCGATTTACAAATCAAATTGATTGGTCTGCGCCTTATTTTATCCCCGGCGCAAGTTTCGAAGAAACCCTTCGCGAAGCCGTTCAACGCAGGGAATATCCCGCTGCTTTTGAACGTGAGGAAGCATACATTCGTGAACGGCTCGATCAACGCACAAACAAGTCCTTCGACTACGAGTCATACAAGGCTGACGGTCAGATATTCCGACACTTAGGCGGTCGTTTGGCCAAATACTCAGCCACTCAACGGTTATCACCTCTGACGAGCGCCTGAGCGAACGGGTCAACTATATTTTAAAAGGTAGCCGGTCCATGCTGGCGATCGTCGAACAGACATTGAACTATGCCAATGTCATGGGGAGCAATTATCAAATTTCCTGTAGTGAAATTGGCGGTGAGCGGCTGGGTATGTTGATTGAGAACTCTTGCATCAACAAGGAAGTTTTGGCCCATGAGCTTGATGTTTCGATCACCAATCAATGTCATGATATCTCATTGCCAAACGTGGTCGGCGCTGAGTTGGCAATCAACAACATACTCGGTTCAATCATCGACAATGCGATCAAATACAATGTTGAGGGCGGGGATGTAACGATCAATTTCGCTGGGGTTACCGACGGTCTGGCGTGCTTTGAAGTTTGCGATACGGGAATTGGAATTCCCAGCGACGCTACGGACAAAATTTTCGAACCCTTCGAGCGGCTCAGTCTGGCCACCGGAGATACCGAGGGCATTGGCGTCGGATTGTCAATTGCACGGCGCCTCACGGATCTCATGAACGGTGAGATCACTTATCAACATGGGCCTGGCGACGGTTCAAGTTTCCGAATTAGTCTGCCGATCGCGCACTGAGCGTTTGGCGGCAGCGCATTTGATGTTTGCGCATTGGCGCATGACCTGAAAACGCGTAAGCTTTGCCGGATACCATACTGGGGCTCCAAGATCATGTTTCT
>JABJBP010000055.1 GCA_018665815.1 Rhodospirillaceae bacterium | reverse complement strand
AGGCGGACTCTGTCTGAAAGGCGTCTCACAGGGAAATGCTCCGCTGGGACGCTGAGAACCAATGGTTTTTGGCAGAAATTGCATGCATCGAGCCCGGCTCACTCTACCATCGTCGAAATAAGGCATTATTCGAGGTGCCCTATGGAATTTCTCAATAAAATTCGCCAGGACACCGAAACACCCAATCCATTTGTACCGGTCATCGTGGTTACAGCGCACACGGAATTACGTCATGTATGCGTGGCGCGTGACAACGGTATGACGGAGTTTTTAGCCAAGCCGGTGTCGGCGCGAACTGTCTATCAGCGCATTTGTAATGTCATCGAAGGCGGTCGCCCGTTTATTCGGGCCAGCACATTTTTCGGCCCGGACCGCCGTCGCCGGAGCAAAGGCGCCCACGAAGGCCCGGAACGCCGATTGACCGGGACCTGAGCGCGCAGATCCCAAACCACATTCGTTGAATTAGCCGATCAGTTCATCCACCGCTTTGAAGAGGCGGTCGGCTTCGACCGGTTTGGTGATGTAACGATCACAGCCCGCACTATGGGCATCGTCGCGCAATTCCGGTGAATCGTGGGACGTCAGGGCAATCACGGGAATTGTTTTGGTGTCGGGGTGGGTGCGGAGAATAGGCAAAACTTGCCAGCCGGTCATGCCGGGCAGGCTCATGTCGAGAACAATCAATTGCGGCTGTGACGAGCGCGCAAGATCAACGCCGGCATCGCCATTTTCGGCCTCAATCACGTCAATGTCGCGGCCTTCAAATTGGGCGCGGAGCAAATCACGGATAATCTTGTCGTCGTCTATGATAAGTACTTTTGCCATGTACGCGCCTTCCCCAGTGTTCTCATGGTTCCATCATAACGGCGATTTGATGAAATCGGAAAATTATTTCCAAGTTAGCATTCCCAACTTATAGCTGCGCCAAATCTTCGAGGATGGGGCAATCCGGCCGGTCGTTGCCCTGACAGCGGGCCGTCAAATGCAAAAGCGTGTTTTTAACCGATTGTAATTCGGCGATACGCGTCTCAATTTCCTCAATATGGATCAACGCCAGGGCTTTGACATCTGAGCTGGCACGGTTCTTGTCATGCCAAAGCGTCAGCAGACCGCGAACCTCTTCAAGTGAAAATCTAAGCGTACGGGCTCTAGATATGAACTTGAGCGTCGCGACATCGTTGTCGGTGTAGGATCGATAGCCGTTCGACTGACGTTCCGCCGCAGGTATTAAATCGATACTTTCATAGTACCGGATGGTTTTTGCGGTGATACCGGTTTCGTCGGCAATTTTTCCAATATTCATCCGCCGCTCCTATTCAATGGCCGCCAAAATTTCAACATCAGTGCATTGCCGACAACCGAAACGCTGCTTAATGCCATGGCAGCGCCGGCGATCATCGGCGACAGCAGACCGGCAACGGCAAGGGGCAGAGCAATCAAGTTGTAGGCAAACGCCCAAAATAGATTTTGCCGGATCTTCCCGTAGGTCGCGCGCGATATTGAAATGGCGTCGCTGATCAATCCCGGGTCACCGTGCATCAGCGTAATGCCGGCGGTATGCATGGCGACATCGGTTCCCGTGCCCATGGCGATACCAATATCGGCGGCGGCCAGCGCCGGCGCGTCATTGATGCCGTCGCCAACCATGGCAACGGCCTGGCCCGCCTGTTTGAGGCGTTGAATTTCACCGGCTTTTGTTTCCGGTGAGACGTCGGCGAAAACATCGATAATTTCCAATGTATCCGCGACGGCAGCGGCGGTGCGGCTGTTGTCGCCGGTGATCATAATAGGCTTGATACCCATGCTTCTGAGTTTCGCCAGTGCAGATCCTGCGCCAGGCTTGATTTTGTCGCCCACCGCGATCAAGCCGAGCAGTTTCGGCTCTACGCCAGTTTGGGCAACCCACATGACCGTGTTGCCTTCAACTTCCCAGCCGATGGCCTTGTCTTCATAGAGCGTGGTTTCAATGTGATGGGCGGCCATCAATCTGCGATTGCCGATTGCCAATATGGTTTGCTCGACGGTCGCTGTAAGCCCCTGGCCGATTATACTGGAGAAGTTAGAAACTGGGGAAAGGTTCACGAATTTCAGTTGAGCATGGCCGACCACCGCACTGGCGATCGGGTGCTCGCTGCCTTGCTGCGCCGACGCGGCGAGCTGCAACAGACGTGCTTCGTCGCCATCGGCGGCAATAATTTCCGTCAGTGTCGGCCGCCCTTCGGTCAGGGTTCCCGTTTTATCGAGAACCAGCGTCGTGATGCGGTGCAGGCGTTCCAACGCGTCCGCATCTTTTATGAGAATCCCCGCCTTCGCGGCCTGTCCCGTACCAACCATCATGGCCGCCGGTGTTGCCAATCCGAGTGCGCAAGGACACGCAATAACAAGAACCGAGACTGCGTTGATAATCGCATCTGGCACATCACCGGTGGCGACCATCCAGCCGGCGAATGTCACGCCCGCCAGGGCGATGACGACGGGCACAAAAACAGCGGCGATGCGATCAACAAGCTTTTGCACGGGCGCTTTGCTGGCCTGTGCGCCTTGAACCAACGCAATGATCCGTGACAGCACCGATTGCCGACCGACCGCTGTTGTCGTGATGAGAATGCGCCCTGCCCCGTTGATGGCGCCGCCGGTGACTTGATCACCGGGCTGCTTGGCAACCGGCAAACTCTCGCCGGTAATCAGGGCTTCGTCCATTTGGGTCTCACCCTCGCCGATGATGCCATCGACAGGCACCCGTTCCCCCGGTTTGACGATCACGATATCACCTAGTTGGACGGCGTTCGCTGGTACGGTTTTCTCTTGGCCGTTTGATTGAATTCTCGCGGTATCGGGGCGTAATTCCATCAATGAACGAATGGCCGCCGTAGTTCCACGTTTCGCGCGGCTTTCCAGCCATTTTCCCAGCAAAACCATCGTGATGACCGCAGCGCTGGCTTCGAAATACAACGCGCCGTCATTGGTTTCAGGATTGAGCAGACTGACTATGCTTAGGCCATAGGCGGCAGAGGTGCCCATGGCGACCAGGAGATCCATATTGCCGGTGCCGTTCCGCAATGCACCCCAAGCCGCCCGGTAAAACCGCGCCCCGGCCCAAAACTGCACTGGCGTGGCCAATAGGAATTGGGTTAACCCCGATAAGTTTCCCGGCAATCGGGCAAGGTCCCAAATCATTTGACCGACCAGCGGCACGGTCAACGTGGCGGCAATGGCAAAGGTGATGACATCGCGGCGGTTGCGCTGGGCCAGTCGCCGCTCTTCTGAATGATCATCTATGTCCTCGGCGGGCAATCGGGCGCTGTATCCGGCGTTGGATACAGCGGCGATCAAGTCCGTGGGTTCCAGTGAGCCGGCGGACACTGTGACAAGTGCCTGGTCCTGGGCAAAGTTGACGGCTGCGGATCGGACGCCCGAAACAGCTTCAAGCGCACGCTCAACCCTTTGTTGGCACGACGCACAGGTCATCCCGTCAATGACCAGCCGGAGCACTTGTGTTGGAACCGAATACCCGGCGTTAGTGATAGCCGCCGCAATCTCAACGGCATTGGTTTGTTCAGGATCAAACGTCACGTCGGCCTGCTCAGCGGCTAGATTGACGGTCGATGTCTCAATGCCTGCCAAATTATTGATCGCCTTTTCAACGCGCCCCGCGCATCCCGCGCAAGTCATGCCATCGACGGCCATAACTTCATGGGCGAGACGGCCATTTGGTTTTGTTTCAGCAACTGAATATTGCCTCGATGACGGCACGCCAAAATCCTAACCTTCTAGTTAACTAGAAAGTATATATAAGGTTTCCAGTTACGGGAAGGTCAAGCCTGCGTGGACTTGACCATGGATCATCGACGCTCCATTGTGGCCCGCCTCAAATCGGCTGTGGTGAGGCGGGGTAATGCGCCCTGTTGTTTAAATGAAGAATCGACGATAATATATTGAAATGTTTATATTAATTGATAACTACGACAGCTTTACCTACAACCTGCGCCACTTCATGGGCGAGGTTGGCGCTGAGGTCAGTGTGTACCGAAATGACGCGATTTCGGCGACCGAAGTGCTTGAGTTAGCGCCGGAAGGGATCGTGCTTTCACCGGGACCTTGCTATCCCGAAGACGCTGGAATTTGCTTGGAATTAGTCGCGACGGCTGCTGGCAAGATACCATTATTAGGGGTTTGCCTGGGCCATCAAGCCATCGGCCAGCATTTCGGCGCGACAATCGTCCGCGCACCCAATCCCATGCACGGCAAACTGAGCGATATTACGCACCGCGAAACGGGTGTTTTTCACGGACTACCGTCTCCCTTTGCGGCGACCCGCTATCATTCATTGACAATAGACCCGGCAACGGTGCCCGATTGCCTGGAAGTTACAGCAGAGAGCGCCGACGGTGTTATTCAGGCTGTTTCGCACAGGACATTGCCCATTCACGGAGTTCAGTTTCACCCTGAAAGCATTGCTTCCGAACACGGCCATGCGCTGTTGAAGAACTTCATCGATATTTCACAGCGGAGGAACGCCGCATGAGCGATGATTTGAAACCCATTCTGGCGCAAGTCGCCGACGGTAAATCCCTATCGTCCGCCGACGCTGAGACCGCCTTCGATATAATCATGTCGGGAAATGCCCTGGAATCGCAAATCGGCGCCTTCCTCATGGGGCTTCGTGTGCGTGGTGAAACCGTCGATGAAATTACTGGCGCGGTGAAGATTATGCGTGCCAAAGCGCTTCATGTAAGCGCGCCGGATGGGGCCATTGACGTGGTCGGCACCGGCGGTGACGGACATGGCACGTATAATATCTCAACCGGCGCGGCATTTGTTGTCGCCGGGTGCGGCGTGCCGGTCGCCAAACATGGCAACCGGGCAGTGTCGTCGAAATCGGGCGCCGCCGATGTATTGACGGCGCTGGGCGTCAATCTGGATTGCGATATGGCCTTGGTTGAGAAATCAATGGTCGATGCCGGCATTGGGTTTTTGATGGCGCCGCGCCATCACAGTGCGATGAAATATGTCGTTCCGGTCCGTGGAGCCATGGGGGTGAGGACGATTTTCAATTTGTTGGGTCCGCTATCCAATCCGGCCGGCGTGAAACGGCAATTTACCGGTGCATATGACCGGACTTGGATCGAACCGATGGCCGAAGTGCTGGGCAATCTGGGCTGTGAGGCGGCCTGGGTGGTGAACGGCGCCGATGGCTTGGATGAAATGACGACCACCGGCGTGACTTATGTGGCCGCATTGGAGAATGGTGCGGTGCGGACATTTGAAGTGACGCCCGAGGACGCGGGGCTGCCGCGGGCGTCTCTCGATGACCTCAAGGGTGGCGATGGCGAAGCGAATGCGGCAGCCATTCACGCTTTGCTGGACGGTACGCCTGGGCCCTACCGCGACGTCGTGCTTTTGAATGCAGCCGCTAGTCTTATCGTCGCCGGCAAAGCGGAAGATTTGAAAACCGGTGCCGCAATGGCGGCCACTGCCATTGATGATGGCAAGGCACGCGAAGCATTAGACCGATTGGTCCAGATCACGAATGGCGGCTCATGAGTGAGGTTCTAGCGAAAATTTGCGCCGACAAGCGCCAGCATGTGGCGGCCCAAAAGACTTCTGTAGCGCTTTCTTCGATAGAAACAGCGGCGAAAAATGCGTCGGCACCGCGCGGTTTTGGTGCCGCATTAATCCGGGCCTCATCAAGCGGCGGATACGGATTGATTGCAGAACTCAAGAAGGCCTCGCCCTCAAAAGGCTTGGTCAGGCCCGATTTTGATCCGCCGTCGCTTGCGAAAGCTTATCAGGTGGGTGGTGCCGCTTGCATCTCGGTCCTTACTGATGAGCCCTATTTCCAAGGCGCTGATGAATTTCTTGTGGCCGCGCGTGCCGCCGTCGACTTGCCGGTGTTACGCAAAGATTTCATGTTGGATCCTTATCAGATCGTCGAATCCCGTGCACTGGGGGCGGATTGCATCTTGCTGATCATGGCTGCGCTGGATGATGGACGAGCCGCCGAGCTTTCTGAGACCGCCAGCGATTGGGGCATGGATGTCCTTGTCGAAGTTCATAACGAAGCGGAATTGGAACGCGCACTGGTGCTGAAAACCGAATTGATCGGGGTCAACAACCGTAATCTCAAAACGCTTGATGTTGATATCGCGATGACGGAAACGTTGGCGCCGAAAGTACCGGCCGACCGCCTGCTGATCAGTGAAAGTGGCTTGAACACGCCTGCCGATCTGGCGCGAATGGCGGATGCCGGCGCCAGATGTTTCCTGGTTGGCGAGTCCCTCATGCGCCAAGATGACGTTTCGGCCGCCACCCGCACCTTGCTGGCCCATGATACGCCGGCGGAAGCGGTGCGGGCATGAGCGGGTTTACGCATCTCGATGACGACGGCAATGCCGTCATGGTCGATGTATCCGAGAAGGCGGAAACCGAGCGCACGGCAACGGCCAAAGGCAGTGTTCTGATGGCACCCGAAACCATGGCGATGATCCAGGATGGCGGTGTCAAAAAGGGTGATGTGCTATCCGTTGCTCAATTGGCCGGTATCATGGGTGCGAAACGGACACCGGATTTGATCCCGCTTTGTCACCCGCTTAACTTATCTTCGGTTAAAGTAAATTTAAGCTGTGATTCCAGCCGCCATGCCGTCGATATTACTGCAACTTGTAAGTTGACCGGGCAAACCGGCGTTGAAATGGAGGCGCTGATGGCGGTATCCGTTGCAGCGCTGACTGTTTATGACATGTGTAAAGCCGTCGACAGAGGCATGAAACTCGTTGATATCCGGCTTGTTCACAAATCGGGCGGAAAATCCGGCGTGTTTAAAGCCGAATGAACAGCCGCCCGAAATTGCTTTCCGTTGCTGAGGCCCTGACACGGGTCACCGGTGGCTTTTCCCTCATATCTTCTGAACAGGTGGCTCTCGGCGATGGCCTCGGCCGCGTTTTGGCCGAGGATGTGGCGGCGCGCCTGACTCAACCACCATCGGCTGTGTCGGCCATGGACGGCTACGCGGTACGGGCTGCCGATGTCGGCTCTGTTCCCGTGACTTTGAAACAGATCGGCGTATCACAAGCCGGCCAAGGATTTCCGGGCGCGGTGGGACCCGGCGAATGCGCCCGCATCTTCACCGGCGCGCCGCTTCCCGATGGCGCCGATGCTATTGTCATACAAGAAGACACGACGGCCGTGAACGAACAAATTACCGTCATGGAAAGCGCCCAAAGCGGCGCCGATGTGCGCCCCGCCGGCCTGGATTTTAGCGTCGGCGATATTTTGCTGAAGACCGGCGCAGTGTTAAGTGCCCGCGATCTCGGCCTGGCCGCGGCGATGAACGTGCCTTGGTTGCGGGTTCGGCGTCGGCCCAGGGTCGCGATCGTGGCGACGGGTGACGAAGTCATGATGCCCGGCGACCCGATTGGCGCCGATCAGATCGTCAGTTCCAACAGTATTGCTTTGGCGGCTATCGTCCGGGTTCTTGGTGGTGAGCCTTTGGGGCTGGGCATTGCCCGCGACACGGATGCTTCGCTCCGCCAAGTGCTTTCCGGCGCAAAAGGCGCAGACGTGTTGGTGACCATTGGTGGCGCTTCCGTCGGCGATTATGATCTGGTCCAAAAAGTGATGGCGGAGGACGGTCTGGATCTGAATTTCTACAAGGTCGCCATGCGGCCTGGAAAGCCGCTGATTTTCGGCCGCTGGAAAGATATTCCGGTTCTTGGACTGCCGGGAAACCCGGTTTCAGCAGGCGTGACATCGGCAATATTTTTACGCGCCGCGATCAATGTAATGTTGGGCATTGGTGACGGCGGGCTTGGTACGGAAAAGGCGCGGCTAGGGTGCGACGTGAAGGCAAACGGTATGCGTCAGGAATTCATGCGCGCGACCTTGGATACGGATAGCGAGGGAAATCTCGTCACCACGCCCTTTGACCGCCAGGACAGCGCCATGATGGCAAGTTTCGCCAGCGCCGATTGTTTGGTGATCCGGTCTGTCGATGCGCCGTCGGCACAGGCCGGCGATATTGTTGAAATTGTGCGCTTCGATACAGGCCTTAGCCGTTTTTGAGCCATAATATGGGCCTGATCAGCAGGCCTCGTCACATATAGTCATGGAGAATACGGTGCTTCAAAACCCGACCATTCAATTCGCCCATCCGGCCTATCAAATGCAGGCCGCATTTGAGCGTCGCGATTTGCCCGGAAAAACTTTTCAAACCTGGACGCTCGAGGAAACGCTCTCTCGCCTCGGCGAAGCGGAGGTCCTAGTGCTGTCGGGGTATTGGCAAAATACATTTTTCGATGCGGCACCAAACCTCGCCTACGTTCATGTCTGTGCCGCCGGTTATGACCGTTACGACATCAGCGCGTTTACTGAGCGTGGCATTCGATTGGCGAATTCCAGCGGCGTGAATGTAAACGCGGTCGGCGACCATGCCATGGCGTTGTTACTCAGCCTAACCCGCCAACTGCATCTCGCCCGGGACCGGCAATTGCGGCGTGAATGGCGGGGCGTGGTTGGTGACATCAGGCGGCGCGAGGACGAATTGGAAGGCAAGACCATGCTGATCTATGGCTTGGGCGCAATTGGCGGCCGGTTGGCCCGGCTGGCCCAGGCGTTTGGTCTACGGGTCCTGGGAATTCGAAGGAATACCGCGAAAGTTCCCGACGGCGTCGAAGCGCTCCATGCACCTGCGGCGTTTCTTGATCTTCTCGGTGAGGCAGATGTCGTCGCCCTCACATGTCCGCTGACAGATGAGACTAGAGGTTTGGTTGGCGCCGAGGCATTGGCGCGGATGAAACCGACGGCGTATGTGATCAATGTGGCTCGGGGGCCGGTTGTGGATGAACAGGCTATGGTGGCCGCCCTTGAAGGCGGTGGCATTGCCGGTGCCGGGTTGGATGTATTTGATCCCGAACCCCTGCCCGAAACGTCCAAACTTTGGAGTCTGGAAAACGCCATCATCACGCCGCATTCCGGTGGCGAGACCCGTCGCTACGAGGAGAATGTCATCGATATTCTGGCCGAAAACCTAGCCCGATTGTCACGAGGTGAGAAAAACTTGATCAATCAGATAGCTTGATCCCCCCTTTGCAAACAATTGATTTTGCAGAATATTTGCAGAACACCACGATTTGCATTTATCAAAAAAGAATATCTTCCGACTAGTATTGCAATCTTAGGGAGAATAGGATTGCTTGACAGCGGATGCGAACCTTAGTAGAACACTGAAGGACGTTTTACTTTTGTTCGACTGCGGACTGGGATTAAGCCGCACTATGAAATTGATCATTTTGACGCAGAAAACAGGCGATTTTTTTGCTTTTCACTACGCATATTTCTCGGTTTTCACTTGATTTGGCCGTGTTTAAAGGGATTCACCGATGCTGACCCGAAAACAATATGAACTTCTCACCTTTATCGACAAAACCTTACGTGATACGGGAATTTCGCCGTCCTACGATGAAATGAAAGCGGCGCTCGATCTCAAATCTAAATCCGGTATTCACCGGCTTATTACGGGGTTGGAGGAGCGCGGGTTTATCCGCCGTCTGCCGCATCGGGCGCGGGCATTGGAAGTGCTGAAACTACCGGAGAATATGGACGGCCAGACGCCGGCTGTTCCGCTGAAACGAAAATCAGGTTTTACGCCGAATGTCATTCCGGGGGGCTTTAAGAGCGATTTCAATTTGCCGGGCGCCGCTGTTGCCGCTGATTCCGAAGCGTTGCAATTGCCGTTGTATGGCCGCATCGCCGCGGGTACGCCGATTGAAGCCTTTCGTGACACGTCTCTCACCGTTGATGTGCCAGCCGGCATGTTGAGCTCGGAATCGGAACACTATGCGCTGGAGGTCGAGGGTGAATCGATGATTGACGCTGGCATACATGATGGCGACACGGTGATTATTGAGCGCTCTGAGACGGCGAATAACGGCACAATCATCGTGGCCCTTGTTGAGAATGCCGAGGTGACGCTGAAACGCTTGCGCCGCAAGGGCGATTCGATTGCTCTGGAGCCCGCCAATAAAGAGTTTGAGACCCGCATCTTCGGCCCCGACCAGGTGAAAATTCAAGGTCGTTTAGTCGGGTTGATGCGCAACTATTGAGGTGGCCGCACTGTAGGGCTGCGCTCAAATGATTTGGGTGTGGGGCTTACTTCTTATTCATCGGTGTTGGATTCTGCTTTTTGGCGCTCGCCTTTTTTGGGACCCAGGGCCGCTCGCCTCGATAGCCGTTGACGGTTTCGATGCGGATTCCGGCGTTTGACATCCAGATTGCATGTCCGCCGAGGCGCCAAAGGTCATAACGGTCAATCACTTTCGCTGATGGGCACCGCTTGCGTAGTGGGCTCATGCTGACAATGATGTCGGCGATCCAGCAGTCTTCATCAAATGCGCTTTCGCTGCGGGTCAGCGATGCGGTCAGCCCGCTTGCCTGATATAGGCAACTTTCGACATCACAATTCAGTCTGCCGTCGGCACTGCGTCCTGATGCCGGGGCGATGCTCAAGACCGCTGAGGCGGGCCCAAATTTCCTGCTGAAAGCGACCGCGGCGTCGTTGCGACACCAGCATCCGGCCGTCGTCGGCCTTGATTGCGAGTACCCTACCCGCGCCGTCGATGAGTATTTGTGGTGGTTCCACCCAGATCATCGCGCTGAATCCGGCCGCTATCACCGCCAATCCCCACAACCGCCAGACCCGGCGCCACAAACATAACCAAAGCCCGCCGAGCGAAATCAGCACCAGACCCCAAACAGGCATGGCCGGCATCAGGGTTACGGCACCCGGCCACGCGGCGACGGCTTTAGCCGACTGAATGACCAACTCCAATCCCCATCCCATCGGCGCTAAAGCCCAAGCCTCGGCGCCGAAAGGCATCAGCAAAAAGGCAAGCATGGCCGAAGGCATTACCCAAAGCCCAGTGAGTGGTACCTCGATCAGGTTGGCAATTAATCCGTAATCTGCAAACCGGTTGAAATGAAAGACCGCAAACGGCGCCGTCGCGGCACCGGCAATCAATGTCGTGATAGCAATGCCGGCGAGATAGCGCAGGCTCGGTTGCCACCATCCCGAATGCCTGTTCCAGCCATCGCCATCGCCATAGGCGCGGCGTTCACTCAGGTATTCGTATCCCGCGATAAGCGCAATGACTGCGGCGAAGGACATCTGAAAACTGGCACCCAGAACGCTTTCGGGTTGAATGACCAAAATCACCATGGCGGCCCACGCAACGGATCTGAGCGATAGCCCTCGCCGGTCAAGCAGAACACCAATCAAGGCTAGGGCAATCATTAAAAATGCGCGTTGCGTCGGCAATGTCGCACCGGCCATAACGGCGTAGGCAAAAGCCGCGATCATTGCTGTCACTGCGGCCCATTTTTTAATGGAAAACCGTAGAGCGATTGGGGCCACCAACGCCAATACAGCGCGAACGACAGTAAATAATATGCCGGCCACAAGACCAATGTGCAGGCCGGAAATTGCCAGCAGGTGTGCTAAGCCGGAATCGTGCATGGCATTCAGGACGTCAGCGGGGACGGCGCTCCGTTCCCCAGTCATCAATGCGGCTGCGACGCCGCCTAAGCGGCCGGGCAATGCTGCCTTGATCTGTTCGGTAACGGCGGTTCGGATACGGGCGACCGCAATGCCGGGCTGGAAACCACCGAGAGCGACGTTTCCTCCGGTTACCCGCGCCGGGCCCAAGGCGAACCCTACGGCACCGATACCTTGAAAATATGAGTGACGCTGGAAATCAAATGTGGCCGGCGGTGGCGGTGGTGACAGATTGGCGCGAACCTCGATCCAATCGCCAGGGTGGAAGTTGGGTTGCTTGCCGCGCAATCTCACGCGCACTCTGTCGGGCGTTGCATGACGGGAAAGTCGGCTGATCACCGGTCGTTCCAAGGTAAGTCGGCTGCTATCGGGAAAGGTTTCAACTTGAACTATGCGTGCACTAAGCACCCCTGGGCCGGGTTTTTTGCTTAACATCGCCGTATCGACGGTGATGGTTCGCCATTGCGCGGCAGATACACCGGCCGCCCCGACGCATATCATCGCTGCGAGAAATGCAACGAGTGGACCGAAAGGCCAATTCGATGCGCGACGGAAAAAGGCAAATACCAGAGCACTTGCCAGCATTGCAGCAGGTCCGGTTGCCCAATGCGGCTCCCAGCGGAGGCCAAAATAGCAGCCGATACCCATCGCGAAGATGACCGGAACCCACAGTATTCGGCGATCGCGCTCGGCGACCAAATATTGCCGTAATGCGTCCATCCGAACGAGTGTAGGTGGAGGTGATGTCCGAGGTCCAGGATTGGACCACGATCAATTATTGGACGTAGGCGAAACCCACTGAGCCGTTGGTGGTGAATTCGGTGACATGGGGGAACCAAAATGCGGTTTCGTGGAAATCAAAACCGCCGGCTTCTAAGGGAACAAGATGAATTTCCGCTGTCTTTCCCGGCCCTATTGCAACGCCGCGCATGCACGGCGTATCAGCGGATTTTCCGTTGTAGACGGTTTTTAGAATGGCGGCACCTCGAAGCAGGCCGGGTGCGCGGAAGAAACGCACGGTATCGTCGTTATTAGTGATCCTAATGACATAGGGTTTATTTTGCACCATGTACAACAAACCCGACTGATAGATTTCGTCACGAATTTCTTCTTCCAGGACTTCGGCGTCCTGCCAGTTTGCCTTCTTCGCAACGTCAGCGCCGACAGAATTGCATTTGGAATTGGGGTTTTTGAAATTAGGGTAAGTGTCGGCGCCTTCAACGAATTTATATGCGCCATCCGTCACCGCAAGGCAACCTGAGAGCATCATCCCTGTCAGGCCGACAGCCAACCATTGGAATTTCATCGCGGACCCCTACTCGCACCCGCCGATTTTACGGCGCGCGTTCAGCTTAGTTTACTTATCGGTGATTGCTCCGCAACCGTCTTCTCTCTGCGCGTTGTCCACATTTATCCAGGATGCGAGTGAAATCCATCGCAAAGCCGTAAATAAAATTGATGTAAATCAATAGGTTAAAAATTATTTGATGAACTTCATAGAAAATTCAACGCCGTTGCTGCAAGTGCGAAGAATATGTGCTAAACAACCTTCGCTGAGACCGAATTACTGGAGCAAATGCCCAAATTCATGACCGTTGTGACGCGATTCGCGCCCTCCCCGACTGGATTTTTACACATTGGTGGTGCCCGCACGGCCCTATTCAACTGGCTGTTCGCCCGCCATCACGACCGTCACGGTGACGGTGGAAAATATCTCCTCCGCGTTGAAGATACCGATCGCAAGCGATCAACTGAAGCTGCTGTTGAGGCCATTTACGATGGGCTCCAGTGGTTGGGGCTGGATTGGGATGGTGAGGCCATATCTCAATTTTCGCGCGTCGAGCGTCACCGGGCTGCCGTCGAACAGCTTTTGGCCGATGGCCACGCATACAATTGCTACTGCACACCGGAAGAATTGGCTGAGCTCCGTGCTGAGGCTCGCGCCAACGGGCAGCGTTGGCGCTATGACGGCCGCTGGCGGGACCGCGATCCATCGGATGCACCGGCCGGGGTCGCACCAGCTGTTCGCCTAAAGGCGCCACCTGATGGTGAGACGCTTATTGAGGATTTGGTTCAAGGCAAGGTACGGGTCGCCAACGGCGAGCTTGATGACATGATATTGATGCGCGCCGACGGCACCCCGACCTATATGCTGGCGGTTGTCGTCGATGATCATGATATGGGAATTACTCATGTGATCCGCGGCGACGACCACCTGACCAATGCTTTTCGCCAAAAACAACTTTTCAATGCTTTTGGTTGGGACACACCAGCGTTCGCGCATATTCCGCTAATTCACGGCGCCGATGGTGCAAAGTTGTCAAAACGCCACGGCGCGTTGGGCGTCGATGCATATCGGGACCAAGGATTTCTGCCAGAAGCCCTGACGAATTATCTCCTCCGGCTCGGCTGGAGCCACGGTGACGATGAGATTATCAGTACTGATGAAGCTATTTCCTGGTTCGGCCTAGAGAACGTCGGGAAATCTCCGGCACGTTTTGATGTCGAAAAACTGACGGCATTGAACGGCAATTATATCCGCCAATGTGACGATCACAGGCTGGTTGAGTTGATCTTGCCGGCATTGACCATCGAACTCGGCCGGGAACCCTCGCAGCCACTTAAAGAACGACTGGAACGCGGCATGCGAGGGCTTAAAGATCGGGCGAAAACCGTGCCGGAACTCGTTGAAAGCGCCATGCTTTATGTGCATGAACGTCGCATTAAATTGAACGACAAAGCGTTGAAATTGGTCGATGAGGAAGCACAATATCGGTTACAATCAGTTCGTGATGGCTTTGCGGCCCTGGACCAGTGGACCGAAGACGCCTTAGAGGCGTGGGTCAAAAACTTTGCCGAAGAGACTGGTACCAAAATGGGCAAAGTCGCTCAGCCTCTACGCGCCGTTCTGACAGGGACAACTGTCTCGCCAAGTATATTCGAGGTCCTTGTTGTTTTGGGCCGAGAGGAATCTTTAGGCCGGCTCGGTGACGCGGTCGATGATGCATAAGCATCTGTTGATCGAAAATTGACGAAACGGCGGCGCCAAATCTTGGCACCTGAATTAACAAGCCGGCTGAAATATGGAGAGGGTAGATATGAACGCGACTGACTCTGGTAAAAATGCAACGTTTACGTTGACTGATAATCGCTCTGGTGATGCTTACGAATTGCCTATGCTATCAGGGAGCGACGGACCGGACGTCATCGATGTCCGAAAACTTTATGCCGAGACCGACTGCTTTACCTATGATCCGGGATACACCTCCACCGGCAGTTGCGAGTCAAAAATCACCTTTATCGATGGCGAAAAGGGCGTCCTGCTCTATCGCGGCTATCCGATCGATCAATTAGCCGATCACTCTGATTTCCCGGAGGTCTGCTACTTGCTGCTCTATGGCGAATTGCCGTCACCGGAGGAAAAAGCCAAATTTGAAAACGGCATCACTTATCACACGATGTTGCACGAGCAACTCATATACTTTTTCCGTGGATTCCGTCGCGATGCTCACCCCATGGCGGTGATGTGCGGTGTCGTTGGGGCGCTTTCGGCCTTCTATCACGACAGTACGGATATTACCGATCCAAAACATCGCATGATCGCGTCTTACCGCCTGATTGCAAAAATGCCGACGATTGCGGCGATGGCATACAAATTCTCTATCGGCGCGCCGTTCATGTATCCCCGAAATGATCTGAATTATGCAGAAAACTTTCTCTACATGATGTATGCGAACCCTTGCGAGGAGTACGAGGTCAATCCGGTACTGTCGAAAGCCATGGACCGAATTTTGATATTGCATGCGGATCATGAGCAAAACGCCTCGACGTCCACCGTACGTTTGGCCGGATCAAGTGGCGCCAACCCGTTTGCTTGCATTTCCGCGGGTATTGCGTCGCTCTGGGGCCCCGCGCATGGTGGTGCGAATGAAGCAGTGCTGAATATGCTTGAAGAAATTGGGCATCCGAAAAATATCGCCAAATTTGTCGAAAAAGCAAAAGACAAGGATGATCCGTTCCGGCTGATGGGTTTTGGCCATCGGGTCTATAAAAATTTTGACCCACGCGCTAAGGTCATGCGAGAAACCTGTCACGAAGTGCTCAATGAGCTTGGAATCAAGGATGAGCCTTTGCTCGATATCGCCGTCGCGTTGGAGCGTCTGGCACTTGAAGATGACTATTTCGTCGAAAAGAAACTGTACCCGAACGTCGATTTCTATTCTGGTATTATCTTCAAAGCGATGGGCATTCCGACGAGCCTGTTTACCGTTCTCTTTGCGGTCGCGCGAACGGTCGGTTGGGTCGCGCAATGGAATGAGATGATCGAAGATCCTTCACAAAAAATCGGCCGGCCCCGTCAACTCTATACAGGTGAAACAACGCGTGATTTTATTGGGGTTGGCGAACGCTAAATATTCCGCATTTGGCGCTATTGAATGGCACCGTGTTTACACGGTGCCATTCTTGTTTCCGGCCATAGCATCTAGGACGGCGCGTGCCGCGCGCCGGCTGGGCGATTCTTCGCCCTGCCCCAACAAGTTCAAGGCGCGGCCATAGGCGTCACGTTGTGTCGCGCCTTCGTCCGGTGATCTAAGAATTTGCGCAACAGCAGGTGCAATCTTTGCCGCTGTACAATTTTCCAATAAGAACTCCGGCACTGCGGGTTCATTCAGAATCAAATTGATGAGGTTTGCAAACTTCACCTTCACTAGCCGTTTCGCCAGCCACGCGGTAAGCGGGTTCATACGGTAAGCAATAACCGAAGGTGTCGCGCATAAGGCCAGTTCAAGCGAAACAGTTCCTGAAGCCGCCAGCGCAACATCGGCAGCTGCGAACGCGTCAAACTTGTCGGCGGGTTTATCAATTAGATCAACAGGGATTGGCCAGCCGGCATAGGCGCGCTGCAAGAGATCATGCGTCGGTGACGCCGATACCGACAGGATACGAAGTTTCGGAAATTGTTGAGAAAGAGCCACCACGGTTTCGGCGAAAATCGGCAGATGGCGGCGGGCTTCCCCTTGGCGGCTGCCCGGCAGAACCATCAGTACTTTTTCGTCCGCAGCGATGCCGTGGGCTTGACGAAATTTGTTACCATCGGCCGTTGCCGCACCAGATTCGATAACCGGATGGCCGACATATGTGGTCTTCAGCCCTTCTCGTTCGAAATACGGCGGCTCGAAAGGTAATAGCGCCAGAAGATGATCAAGAAACCCAGCGATTTTTGCCGCACGTTTGGGACGCCACGCCCAAACCGAAGGCGCGACGAAATGTACCAACGGAAAGCCTTTGCCTTTCAGTCGCCTGGCTACGCGAAAACTGAAATCCGGAGAATCGATCGTCACCATCACCGCGGGTGCCGTGTCTAGCGCGTGGTGAACCGTTTGGCGCAGGCGCCGATACAAAGGTGCCAAGCGTGGCAGGACTTCCGCTAGCCCCATAACCGCCAAGTCTTCCATCGGAAACAGGCTTCGCAGACCTTTGCTCTCCATGGCTGGACCGCCAACACCTTCAAACTGGACCTGTCCGCCAGTTTCCGTTTTCAGGCTGGCCATCAGTCTGGCGCCGAGAAGATCGGCGGACGGCTCGCCAGCGATCATGTAAATCACTGGGCTTCCAGCACCATTGGCGGCGACCGGCGGCGGGGTATCATGAACGGTATGATCATTCCGCGCGATCCCAATAACAATCAGGCCCGCATCATTGGCGGCGCGGATCATTTCTTCGCGTTCGATGATCAGTGTACTGCCCGCTTCAATGGCAAGGCCGTGTAATCCGGCATTGACGGCCGCGCTGACGGTTGCCGGCCCGATAGTCGGCAGATCAACGCGTCGCTCTTGCTCCGGTTTCGAGACCTTAACCAAAAAGCCGCCAGTGTTGTTCGTTGGCGCCAGTCGGGCCAGCATGGCGTCCGTACCGGATCGGTCTTCACGTGCCAATATCTTGCCATTGGCTACAATAACACCCTGACCGACATCCATCGTGCCAAGTTCCGCTGCAGCGTCGGCGCCAAGGCGAACGTCTAACCAGTCTGCATCGGTCGGCGCGTGTTCACCCAGTAAACCTTCGGGTGCTAGCAGGTCAGGCAGAAGGGTGTCGACGCCAATGACCCGAAACCCCTCTTCCTCCGCAAGGTGGTCAATCAACGCACTCAGGAGCCGGTCGTCACCATGATGATAGGCACCTTTGGCTAGAAAACTTGCGGTCCATAAATCAGGGCGAAGATCGCCCACGGTTGGTTTTTCCACTGATCCCGCAAGGATGATCTCGGCGACCTTGTTTTCATGGAGTTCCCGGACAGCTTTGCCCGCCGCGCCCAATCTGACCCAAATGTGGGGGTGCGCGCCGACTGCATCGTCATCGGCTTGGCCCTTCAGGGCGACAATGAAGTACGGGCGCCCTGTTTCAACACAATGCTGGATGATGATCGACGGTAGTTGGCCGCCGCCGGCTATAATGCCGAGCTTAGGCAGCATCTTCCATCGCGGGTTGGCAAATGGCGCGGGACGAGTCAGCGCGAATGAAGTCAATAATCTCAACGACGGGCTCGATGGTGCCGAAATCCTCGGAAACATCATCAAGACGTTCGTTTAATGTCCCCTCCGCAGCAAAGATCATCCGGTACGCCTTGCGAAGCTCGTGAATATCATCACGGGAAAATGCGCGCCGCTTGAGACCGACTATGTTGAGACCGGAAAGCCGTGCTCTGTTTCCCATTACCGAGCCGTAAGGGATGACGTCATGCTCAACACCCGACATGCCACCAACCATGGCGTGCTTCCCGATACGAACAAATTGATGCACTGCGGATAGTCCGCCGATAATTGCAAATTCACCAACCTCGACGTGCCCGCCTAATGTTGCGTTGTTGACCATGATGGCGTGGTCGTCAATCAGGCAATCATGGGCGATGTGGGTCCCGACCATGAACAGGCAGTTGTTGCCAATTCGGGTGACCATACCGCCGCCTTCGGTGCCCGGGTTCATGGTGACATGCTCGCGGATAATATTGTTGCATCCGATTTCAAGCCGTGACGGCTCACCATGGTATTTGAGATCCTGCGGGTTGTGCCCAAGCGAGGAGAATGGAAATACGCGGGTGTTTGAGCCAATATGCGTGCGGCCTTCGACAACGACGTGGGACAGCAATTCAACGCCTTCGTCCAAAATGACCTCGTCGCCGACAACGCAGTACGGGCCGATTGCGGCACCCTCACCGATTTCGGCGTTCGAGCTAATAATGGCTGACGGATGAATTTTACTCATTGTTTTGATCCACAATCATCGCGGAATAAACCGCTTGCGCCATCAGTTTACCATCAACCCTGGCTTCGCCACTGAACTTCCATACGTTGCCGCGGTTTCGCTGTTTGGTTACGTGTAATTCGACTTGGTCGCCGGGGGTGATGGGTTTGCGGAATCGCGCTTGATCGACGGTCATGAAATAAACAACATTGCCGGCCCGATTACCTGTCGTTTCAATGACCAAAATTGCCGACGTTTGGGCCATCGCTTCGATAATCAATACCCCGGGCATGATCGGGTGACCGGGGAAATGCCCCTGAAAGAAAGGCTCATTCATTGTCACGTTTTTGATTCCAATCGCGCTTTCGCCGGGGACAATGTCAGTGACCTTGTCGATCAGCAAGAATGGATAGCGGTGCGGAATCATGTCCATGATTTCGCCAATCTCGATCACGCGGGTTTCGCTTGTCACGTCTGACTCCATATCGCTCTACTTACTTTTGTTTTTCACCATACGCTCAACGAAGGCGACTTCCTTGAGCCAGTCACGCATCGGCTTTGCCGGGGAGCCACCGATTGTCGCACCCGCCTCGACATTACGCATTACACCACTTTGTGCGGCAATTCGCGAACCGCTACCGACTTCCAGATGTCCCGTCAAACCCGCCTGACCACCGATCATGACAAAATCGCCAATTTCAGTACTCCCCGAAATGCCGACTTGGCTAACAACTATGCAGCCACGTCCCAATTTTACGTTATGGGCAATTTGTACCAGATTGTCGATTTTCGTTCCGGCTCCGATTACCGTGTCCGGTCCGGCGCCACGGTCAATGGTGGAATTAGCACCAATTTCAACATCATCCTCGACAATTACCCGGCCGAGTTGCGGGACTTTTTCATGACCGGCGGCGGTCAATGCAAAGCCAAACCCATCTTGACCGATACGAACGCCAGGGTGAAGGATGACGCGATGGCCCAAGCAACAATGTGAAAGCGTGACATTGGCGCCAATCCGGCAGTCATCGGAGATTGTGACGCCTGAGCCGACCACTGAATTTGAACCGATAATGCAATTCGCACCAATTTCCGCGCCACTCAAAATGACGGCGCCTGGATCAATGCGGGTTCCAACGCCAACAAGGGCGCGAGGATCGACCATCGCCTGTGGTGATATACCGGCGCTTGGTTTTGAGGTCGGGTATAAACGTTGCGCCACTTTGGCATAACCAAGGTAAGGTTCAGATGTAACTAAAAGGCTCATCCCTGGCGGCGCACGGTCCACATATTCGGGGCGTATTATACATGCGCCAGCCTTACTTTCGGCGAAAGCACCGGCGTACTTTTTGTTGTCGAGGAAACTTACGTGAGTTTCGCCGGCATCATCGAGGGCTTGGACATCATCGAACGAACGATCCAGGTCCAAGTTACCTGCGATTTCGGCGCGGGTGATTTCAGCGAGTTCTTTCAGGCGGAGCGGCCCCAATAGATTAAAAAAGCGGGAATCCGCCATTTATTTTGATCCAGGCTTCTCGACCGGAACTTTTTTCAGTTCTGCGTTGAGCCGTGTCAAAACTTCATTGGTGATGTCCAGGTTGCGTGCAACAAGAATAGTATGCCGGCGCTGCATGACGATGCTGACACCTTGCTTATCCGCAATATCAGAGATGATTGCGTTGAGTTTCTTCTCAAGCGCCAGCATCGCCTTGGCTTGCGCTCGATCTAAATTTAGTTTGCTTTTCTGAACAAGTTTTTGAACGCCAATTACTTTTTGTTCAAACTGGCGCCGTTCTTTTGCGAAGGCTTCCGGTGAAAGGATCGTGCGTTTCTTAGCCAGTTCCTGATTGGCGGAACGCAAGGCATCTTCTTCTTTTTGTATGTCCGCCTGGAAGCCTTTCCGGTACCCGGTTATCTGATCGCGGATATCTTTGACGGCAATGGATTGGCGGCGGATTGCGTCCAAATCAAGAATGGCGATCTTTAATGGGATGGCATCGGAACCTTCGGCGCCTGGTTTAGGTTTTGATTGCGCATCCGCGGGCGCGCCTGACAATAGGGTCAAAAGTACGACCCCCAATCCAATCAGTTTCTTCATCGTCGATTAGGCCTCCTAAAAACGTGCGCCGAAATTAACGCGGATCAGTTCTTCGTCGTCAAAATCTTCCTTGACCAGAGGTATCCCTGCATCAACCCCAAGCGGCCCAAATGGCGAAACCCAGGTAATCCCAATGCCGGCCGTTACGCGGACACTGGCTGTGTCTTGGACGTCGGCATTGTCCGGCTCGAGACTGCCTGAGCTGCCAAAATCTGAGAACACGCGGCCAAGAACGCCAAGTTCTGCCGGTAGGCCGAGCGGGAAACTGAGTTGCAGCGTTCCGGTATACATCCATTCACCACCGAGGGCGTCCTGAGAGACAGAATCCCTGGGGCCGACGCCAGACGTCGTGAATCCACGCAAATCATCACCGCCGACAAAATAACGTTCAAGAAACTGCACGTCTTTGCCCAAACCTAAAATGTAGCCGGTCTTGCCGCCAACCGTGAGCACCCATTGATCGGCGATTGGATAATGATAGGCCGCCTTCAACGTATTCCTTAAATGTCGAATAGTGCCGCCAAGGCCGGCCAAATCGGTCGCCAGAGATACCGTGTAACCTTCAGTGGGCGTCAAACGACTATCCCGGACGTCGTAAGCCATGCTGTGCATAATTTGGGACAAATATTCCTTGCCCGATTGACCTTTGATCAGCTCGGCAGCATCTTCGGCGATGTTGTCGATTTCCGACAATCGTGCGGTGTATGACCACCGCTGGAACAAGTCATCGGTAATCCGGTATCCGGCCCGAAGTGTTAGACCAGTCCGGTTTGTGTCAATGGAGCTAAAGTCCTGAAGATCTTGGCGGACGTGGAACACGTCAAACCCTGCCTTGATATCGCGATCCAAGAAAAATGGTTCAGTGAAAGACAAATCGACCTGGCTGCGTTCCGCTGCAATCGACAGCTTCAGGCCCAAGTTTTGCCCTCTGCCAAGAAGGTTTTTCTCTTGAAAACCGACCTCTCCGATCACCCCGACGCTGGACGAGAAGCCTGCCCCTAGAGATATGGATCCTGTGGACTTTTCTTCAACATCAACCTTGATGACAGCTTTATCAGGCGCACTACCTGGGACTTGGCTAATATTTAATTTCTCGAAAAAATCGAGATTCTGTATACGTCGCCGTGACCTGCGCAACTTGGCTGAATTGAATGCATCACCTTCGACCAATTGAAATTCACGGCGAATGACTTTGTCCAATGTTCGGACGTTCCCGGTGATATCGATGCGTTCGACGAATACCCGTGGGCCTTCTTTTACTTCGAAAGTGATGTCGATACGCTTCGTCTTACGATCGCGCTTAATTCGCGGACGGACATCGACAAACGCGTAGCCCAATTCTCCAACTTTATTGGTGATTGAATCGATGGCTTTATCGACTTCCGAAATGTCGTACCAATCGGCTGGCTCAATTTCGATAACGCTTTGTAGTGACTCGGCCTTTAAATCGCGGAGCTTAGCGTTGACCTTGATGTCACCAAAAACATATCGAGGCCCCTCGTTTACACTAAAAGTAATGAAGAAATCGGTCCTGTCGGGCGTCAGTTCCGCAACGGCTGATGCAACACGGAAATCGGCATAACCGTCGGAGAGGTAAAACCGGCGAAGAAGCTCACGGTCCAAAGTTAGCCGATCCGGGTCATAGACATCATCACTGGACAAAAATCGATACCAGGCCGTCTCTTTGGTTTGGACAATTCCTCGCAGCCGCCTGTCACTGTACTTTTTGTTGCCGACGAACCGGATGCTTTTGATTGTGGTCGAATCGCCCTCCTTGATCTCGAAAACCAAATCGATGCGATTTTGTGGAAGCTGAATGACCTTAGGTTCAACGGAAACGGCGAACCGGCCCTTCCTGCGGTATAAAGTCAGGATACGTTTAACGTCAGCTTGAACTTTGGATCGCGTGTAGATAACCCGCGGTCGAAGAGATGACTCGGATTCAAGGCTTTCGTTGTCAATCTCCTGATTGCCTTCGAACGCAATTCGATTGATGACAGGATTTTCGACGACATTGACAATCAACTCCCCGCCTCGCCGCTGGAAATTGACGTCGGCAAACAGGCCGGTCGCAAACAAGCTTTTTAATGATCGATCGACACGAAGCGGGTCAAGCGCGTCGCCTTCACGAATGAGTAAATAGGACTTAACTGTGCCAGGCTCGATGCGCTGAGCCCCCTTCACGGTGATCTTGGTGACGGTTCCAGACTGGGCCAGTTCGATGGCATCAGCGTAAGCCGGCCACACGCCACCGGTGAGCGCCGTAGCAACGGCACTAAACAGAATAAACAAGAATATTATCAATCGTCGCAAGTCATCCCCCGGTTGATCGATTGTTAAACGAACAATTCTTTTAGGAATTCGATCACCCTTAGGTGTACAAGGTCGTTCCAGGTCACAAATACGACCAAGAGCAATACCAGAATCAGCCCGAATCGGAAACCGTATTCTTGTGCTGTCTGGCCAAGCGGGCGGCCGCGTACCGCCTCGGCCGCATAAAACGCAAGGTGGCCGCCATCCAGCATGGGAATAGGAAATAAGTTTATCAGGCCAAGATTGACCGACAGCATGGCCATCAGAAGAATAACTTGGGAAAGACCCAGTTGGGCCATTTCTCCCGATATCTTGGCGATGCGCAACGGGCCGCCGAGATCGTCAGTCGAGCGGTCGCCGGTAATCATATCGCCGATATAAGTGAGAATTCGGTATGTCAAAATCGCAGTTCTTTCGACGCCGACCCAAATCGCTGTAATCGGATCCTGGCGCTCAAATTCCAGGTGGTCGAGATGCGGACGAATGCCCAGTCTGCCGACACTCGGCGCGGTTCCTGAGCCATCTGATGCGGATCTCGGTGTCGCCGGCAGGCGGATAAATTTGCCATCCCGCCGGATATCGAACATTAATTTTTGTTCGGGTTTTTTAATGACGATCTGGCGAAGTTCCTCGAACGTCGTAATTTCCGTGCCTTCTATGGCAACCACTTGGTCACCTTTTATGAGTCCGGCTTCGGCAGCCGCGCTTTTCGGCATTACTTCGCCAACATACGCCAGCGGAATGGGGTTGCCTTCAAACATCGCCAGCCCGGCAAACGCGAAGATAGCAAATATAAAGTTCACAATGGGGCCGGCAGCGACGATGGCGGCGCGCTGACCTAGGGTTTTGTGGTGAAATGAAACCTCTTTTTCCTCGGGCGTTAGCTCGCGGTTATCCTCATCGTCATCACTACTGGCCCCGTCATCTTCGCCAAACATTTTCACGTAGCCGCCTAGGGGGATTAGGCCAATTTTCCAGCGCGTTCCGACCTTGTTTGTCCAGCCGAAAACCTCGGGTCCAAATCCAATGGAAAAGACCTCCACCCGGACACCGTTGCGAAGCGCTACCCAGTAATGTCCCCATTCATGCACGTAAATGAGGACCGTCAAAACGATAAGGAAAACAATGATGTAGTTCCAAGTGAAGTCAAAAAAGTTCATGTGTGGTCAGTGATCCGTCTGTTAACTGGGTGCGCGGACCAAAAACGTGGACCGCATCTTATTGTTATGTCCGTGAATTACGGCGTTTTCTGGGCGACTTTGCGGGCTTCCTGATCGGCATCTGTGACGTCGGCGAGCGTATTGATGGCTGTATTTGGCACTTTCTCAAGCGTTTTCTCGACGATCCGGCAAATATCCAAGAAAGCAATTTCTCCATCCAGGAAACGCTGGACGGCAATTTCATTGGCGGCGTTTAAAATGGTTGGCGCAGCGCCGCCTTGTTCCAATGCTTCGCGTGCCAAGCGTAACGCCGGAAAGCGTATGGAATCGGGTTTTTCAAATGTTAGCGTCGCGATCTTATCAAGCGCCAAGCGAGGGGACGGGCAATCAATGCGACCAGGCCAAGACATGGCATAGGCTATAGGGGTACGCATATCAGGCGTGCCCAACTGCGCGAGAACGGACCCGTCCACGTATTCAACCATACTATGGATAACTGATTGTGGATGGACCAGAATTTCGATCTGTGATTTGTCAACAGGGAAAAGATGATAGGCCTCAATGAGTTCAAGGCCCTTATTTATCATTGTCGCTGAATCGATTGAAATTTTTGCGCCCATATCCCAATTCGGGTGAGCAACAGCTTCGGCCACGCTCACGTCGCGCATGTCTTCAATGGACCGGGTCAAAAACGGGCCGCCGGATGCCGTCAGAATGACGCGCCCCACATGATCGGCGTGTTCAAAATCAAAGACTTGGTAAATCGCGCTATGCTCGGAATCCACGGGCAAAAGGGTCGCGCCGTGGCTGGTGACTTCGCGCGTAAAAATTTCGCCGGCGGAAACCAAGCATTCTTTGTTCGCCAAGGCGATGGTTGCGCCACGGCGCACGGCTTCCAACGTCGGCGCAAGGCCTGCAGCGCCGACAATTGCCGCCATGACCCAATCGGTCGGCTCCGCAGCCGCGTCAGCGATAGCCGCAGTTCCGGCGGCGGCTTCGATTGATGTGCCACTCAACGCAGATTTTAATTCATTGTATTTTGTTTCGTCGGCGACAACGGCCAGCCGGGCATCCATGGATTTCGCTTGCGCCGCAAGCAATTCGGCGTTCGTGTTGGCGGTCAGTACGTCAACAACAAACGCATCACGATTGCGCTCAAGCATATCCAACGTATTGATGCCCACTGATCCGGTGGCGCCCAGCACGCATACTCGTCGCGGTTCCGCATTTGGCGCCGGATTAGGCAAAGTCATAGCCATTTCAAAACACTTTCGTTGATCCAAAGCTCGATGAGCCAAACCGCAATTGCGACTGCGATCAATCCATCTGCGCGGTCAAATAATCCCCCATGGCCCGGTATCAAGCCACTTGTATCTTTCTTATGGAATCGTCTTTTTACCCAAGATTCAAGCAAATCGCCCAATTGTGACAATCCGCCAAGAATCGCCGAGAAAACTATCAATAGCAAAACACTGTCTTTCGCCAAGATCACTGCGGCGCCATATCCAGCGAGGCCGGCCGCAATGGCAGCGCCGGCAAATCCCGCCCAAGTCTTATTGGGGCTGATTTTTGGTGCCAGTTTTGGGCCCCCGATTGCACGACCCAGAAAATAGGCGCCTGTATCAGCCCCCCAAACCAATGCGAATAGCCAAACCACGTTCTCAAGACCGTTGTCGGCGCCGCGAAGCGACATCAATGCGATGCCTGCGAAAGCAAAATAGCAAAGCCCGACGAATGTCCAACCCCATTGTCTTTCACAGACGTGGTGGAGTTCGTAGGTCAGAATTGAAACCGCAACAAAGATGAAAATTTGAAAGTAAGGATGGCCGAAATAAACCGTCGCCAATACTGGCGGAATAAGCACGCAGGCAGATAAAAGCCTTACGATCAGTTCATTCTTGGGGGGCTTAGCCTCCTGTTGCGCCATATCGACGTTCGCGGCGATGGTATTCTTGGACAGCGTCTTGGAGGTCGGTCTGCCCAAAATCAGGCCAGAGTTTGTCGACGAAAATGAACTCGGAATACGCCAGCTGCCATAGAAGAAAATTGCTAATCCGTTGCTCTCCGCTGGTTCGGATTAACAGGTCAGGGTCCGGCATATTCGCGGTGTAAAGATTCTGACCAAGCACGTGTTCATCAATATCTTCAATTGCCAATGTGCCATCGCTGACTTGAGACGCGATGCGTTGCGCGGCAGTGGCAATTTCAGCTCGACTACCGTAGCTCAATGCGATCGTTAGAACTAACCGAGTATTCGAAGCCGTTTCAGATTCTGCATCGTCAATGAGAGAAACGATGTCGTCCGCCAATTTCGCTCGATCTCCAATGACCTGAAACCGGACCCCTTCGCGGTTCAGTTTCCGAACCTCGTTTTTCAGATAAAATCGAAGCAATCCCATGAGTTCTTTAATCTCTTCGAGCGGGCGTTTCCAATTTTCCGATGAAAATCCGTAAAGTGTCAGATAATCAATGCCTTGCTCTATAGCCCCCTCGACGCAGCGACGAACGGATTCCGCGCCGCGTTGATGTCCTGCCGTTCGTGGCAAGTTGCGCGCCTGAGCCCATCGACCGTTGCCATCCATAATGATAGCAACGTGGCAGGGTGGCGGCGGAATATCCGAGTTCTTGATGGAGACGGCTTTCATATATTTCAGACCTGCATAATCTCTTCTTCTTTGTGGCCCAAAGACTCATCAATTTTTGCAATGAACTGATCGGTTAGGTCCTGGACCTCTTTGCTGTAATCGCGCTGGGCATCTTGCGATATATCGCCGTCTTTCTCTGCTTTCTTTAAATCGTCCATGGCGTGCCGTCGGACGTTGCGAATAGAAATGCGGGCGTCCTCTGCATATTTGCCGGCGACTTTGGCCAATTCCTGGCGCCGTTCTTCCGTGAGTGTCGGGATCGGCACCCGTACGACCTGACCTTCCGTCGCGGGATTCAGGCCTAACCCGGATTCCATGATGGCCTTTTCGACCGACTGGACCAGACCTTTGTCCCAAACCTGCACTGTCAATAATCGCGGTTCGGGCGCGCTCACGGTACCAACTTGGTTCATTGGCATTTCGGAGCCGTACGCCTGCACGACGACAGGCTCAAGCAGGCTGGTCGCGGCCCGACCGGTGCGTAGGCCACCAAATTCTTGATGAAGCACCTCAACGGCGCCTTCCATGCGCCGCTGGATATCTTTTTTTTCTGCATTGAAATCTGTAAAAGTCATGAAAGCCTCCCTTCCTGCCCTCGCTTGGCCCTATACACTGGGTTCTACTCGATGGTCGTAAACGTACCCTCGCCTTGCACCACTTGTCTCAGACCGCCCGCATCGTGAATTGAAAACACGACGATTGGAACTTCATTTTCGCGCGCCAGCGCAATGGCTGAAGTGTCCATCACACGCAGGTTCTTCGCGATCACCTCATCATAACTCAAACTCTCGTAACGTTGCGCGTTTTCTGCGGTTTTCGGATCAGCGTCATAAACGCCATCGACCTGAGTGCCTTTCAACAAAGCGTCACAGCCCATTTCCACGGCCCGCAACGCGGCCGCCGTATCGGTTGTAAAAAATGGATTACCGGTTCCCGCAGCGAAAATAACCACTCGGCCCTTCTCCATATGGCGAATCGCCCGGCGCCGGATGTAGGGTTCGCATACGGTGGTCATGGGAATCGCGGATTGCACGCGGGTCGGAATGCCTTTCGATTCCAAAACACTTTGGACGGCCAAGGCATTGATGACGGTCGCCAGCATGCCCATGTAATCCGCCGTGGTGCGCTCAATTGCCGCCGCGGCGCCTGAAATTCCACGAAAGATATTTCCGGCCCCGATGACAAGACAGACCTCGATGCCATCACGATGCACGTCACTGACTTCGGAACAAATTCGATCCATTGTCTCGGGATCAAGACCGAATTCTCGATCCCCCATCAGGCCTTCGCCAGACAGTTTAAGAAGGATCCGCCGGTACTTGGTTTCTGAAGCCATCGCCTTCTCCGAGTCTGATGTCAATGCGGCCCGAACTTCACGGGCGAACTACGCCTCTTGGCGCATAGCACATCGTGCCTAATGCGCCAATAAGTTCGCTGCTTCGGCCGAGTATCAGCCGGCGGCTGCAGCGGCGACTTCAGCGGCGAAATCTTCTTCTTTCTTTTCGACACCTTCGCCCAGAACAAATAATGCGAAGCCGCTGACTGAAACCGGTGCGCCTAAATCGTTGCCGGCTTTTGCCAAAACGTCAGAAATCTTGGTTTCGCCATTGATGACAAAAACTTGGTCAAGCAGGCAAACTTCCTCGTAGTATTTACGCAAACGACCCTCGACCATCTTTTCGATAATGTTCTCGGGCTTGCCGGAATCACGAGCCTGCTCCGCTAAAATTGATTTTTCGCGCTCAAGTTCTTCCGGGTCCAAATCGTCTTGTGAAACCGACAAAGGCTTTGCTGCGGCGATATGCATTGCAATTTGTTTGCCGACTTCGCTCAATTTATCGGCATCCGCATCGGACTCGAGTCCAACAAGCACACCGATTTTACCGAGGCCCGGCGAAATCGCGCTATGGACGTAACTGGCCAATGCACCTTTCGTCACTGAAATCGTGGCGGCGCGGCGCATGGTCATATTCTCGCCGATAGTAGAAATCAGGTGAGTCAATTCCTCACCGACATTTCTGTCGCTATCGGGCATTGCAGCGCTATTGAGCGCATTGAGGTCGCTCCCTGCCTCTAATGCAATATTTGCGACACTGCCGACAAATCCCTGAAACGTGTCGTTTCGTGCGACAAAATCAGTTTCCGCATTGATTTCCACGATGGCGCCATTGGCGCCATCAACGGCAACACCAACCAAGCCTTCGGATGCCGCACGACCGGCCTTCTTGGCGGCAGCAGCGAGACCTTTAGTCCTGAGCCAATCGACGGCACCTTCGAGGTCGCCGTCTGTTTCCGTTAGCGCCTTTTTGCAATCCATCATGCCGGCACCAGTTTTTTCCCGAAGCTCTTTGACGAGCGCGGCTGTAATCTCTGCCATCTTCAACCTCAAATCATATCGTTGCTAATGCATTATCCCTGGACCGACGAAAATTTTGGTCAAGATGCCGCTTTTTCCGCTTCACCGCTTTCGGCAGCAGGTTCTGGCGTTGCTTCCGGCGCCGCTGCAGCGGGCTTTTCCTCTACGGCCTCAGCAGCAGGGGCTTCTGCTTCTGCAGGTGCGGCTTTAGCCGCAGGTTCAGCAGTCGCATCATCGGCGGGTTTTTCTGCCCCTTCAGCGGGGAGCACTTCCGCGGGCACCTCTTCAGCAGCGCCAACATCGCCACCACTATGGGCGACTTCAGCCTGCAGACCATCAAAGACGGAGCCGACAATCAGGTCGCAATACAGGCTGACGGCGCGAATGGCGTCATCGTTACCAGGAATGGGAAAGTCGATGTTCTTTGGGTCACTGTTTGAATCGATAACGCCAATGACCGGAATGCCGAGTTTTTTCGCTTCGGCGATAGCAATCGATTCTTTGTTTGTGTCGATAACAAACAGAATGTCCGGAAGCCCACCCATTTCCTTGATGCCGCCCAGTGCGCGCTCCAATTTGTCACGCTCGCGGGTCAGACCGAGCGTCTCTTTCTTCGTCAACCCTTCGGTTTCACCGGAAAGCTGCTCGTCAAGGTCGCGCAAGCGTTTGATGGAATTTGAAATCGTCTTCCAGTTGGTCATCATGCCGCCGAGCCAGCGATGATTGACGTAATATTGACCACAGCGGCCCGCAGCCTCCGCGACCCGTTCGGCCGCTTGGCGTTTGGTGCCGACAAACAACACCCGGCCGCCGCCTGAAACCGTGTTGCGGACAGCCTGCATGGCACGGTGCAGCATCGGCACTGTCTGTTGCAGGTCAATAATGTGGATACCATTGCGGATACCGAAGATGAATTGTTCCATCTTGGGGTTCCAACGGCGTGTACTGTGTCCGTAATGTACGCCTGCTTCAAGCAATTGGCGCATGGAGAATTCTGGCAAAGCCATGTCTTTTTTCCTTTTCCGGTTAGACCTCCGCGGGCAACGTCCGGATTATCCGGACACCGGAGCGACCATCGGCGAATTTGCGCCGGGGCCGCAAGCCCACGTGTGAAATCGCGGCTGTATTACGCCGTTGCCGCCAAGATTGCAAGCCGTTCAGCGCACTTATCACATTCAACGCAAGGACTTCAATTCCATCGTTTCAAGTGCGACAAGGTTGAGATAGTCTCAGCTTAATCATTCGCAGGTGCGCAGGCGCCTGTTCGCTGACAATAAGAAAGCTGTTTTTTTGCCAAATACTCCTATCGGTCAATTCGCTCGGCGCCTTGAAGATCAACGGTTTTTGACCGGCTCCGGCCAATATACGGCGAATTTAAATCGTGATGGGCAAGCCCATGCGGTGGTTGTCCGGTCCGACCATGGACATGCGGAGATTAACGCCATTGATGTCGCGCCGGCCATGAATTTGCCAGGCGTTATCGGCGTTCATACTTATGGTGATTTGGCTGCGGACGGCTTGCAACCTTTGCCCTGCACCTCTGAATTTGAAGCCGTGCAGCCACTTGTTGTACCGCCACGCCATGCGTTGGCCAAGGATCGCGTCCGTCACGTTGGTGACCCTATCGCAGTGGTTATTGCTGAAAGCCATGAGGCAGCACTGACTGCCGCGGAATCGGTAGAGATCGATCTCAGTCCCTTGACCGCGGTATCAGATAGTTTGGCCTGCCAGCGATCTGATGCCCCGTTGATCTGGGATCAAGCGCCTGAGAACATTGCCTTCCGGTTTCAGCAAGGTGAGCGCGATGCCACCGATGCGGCGTTTGCTAGGGCTGATCATGTTGTCGAATTGGAAATCGTCAACAATCGGATTAGTGCGGTACCGATGGAGCCGCGCGCGGGTATTGGTGAATACGATCCGGAGGCTGATTCGTTCACGCTAACTTGCTCCGCGCAGGGTCTGCATACTATTCGCCGACAATTGGCGAGCGGCGTGTTTAACTTGCCGGAAGATAAATTTCATCTGATTGCCCACGATGTTGGCGGCGGGTTTGGCTTGAAGAATTTTCTTTATCCAGAATGGGTGGTGCTGGTGTGGGCGGCGCGGCGTCACGGGCGCCCGATAAAGTGGGTTGCTGAACGCAGCGAAGAATTCAGCTCCGCGACACATGGGCGCGATATTCACACACGCGCACGCCTTGGATTAAACGCGGACGGCGAATTTCTGGCCCTAAGTGGCCATTTGGTTGCCAATATGGGCGCTTATCTTTCCGCTGCGGGTCCAGGGCCATCGACCAAGGCGGCACCAACAGCAATGGGTGGAATTTACGCCATTCCCCACGTGTTCATGGAATCCGTTGGGGTGTTCACCAACACAGCGCCGGTGGATGCGTATCGAGGCGCTGGAAAACCAGAAGCGAATTTCATCATTGAACGGCTCATAGATGCCGCCGCTCGGCGTTTCGGCTTCAATCCCGTCGAACTACGGCTGCGCAATGCCATCACCTCATTTCCTCACGTCACGTCGTTTGGAAACAGTATCGATACTGGCCGTATGCGGCTCAACATTGAAGACGCCGTCAAATTGTCGGATCACGCCGGATTTGAGGCGCGTCGCCGTGATTCCGCCGAAATTAATCGTTTGCGTGGCTTGGGTGTTGGTTGCTTCCTTGAGACGGCGCGCGGTGCCCCGCAAGAAGGTGCTGAAATCATCTTCAACGCGGATGGAAGTGTCGATCTGCGGGTCGGCACTGAATCAAACGGGCAAGGTCATGAAACCACTTTCAAGCAAGTCGCTGCTGAAATGCTGGGCTTGCCGATAAGCGCGTTCAATTTTGTCCAGGCGGATACCGCGAAGACACGAACTGGATTTGGCCACGGCGGTGCGCGCTCTATGCACATGGGTGGTGCGGCGTTGGTGAAGGCCATCAACGCGGTGCTTGAAAAAGCCGAACACGCAGCGGCTTTGTTATTGCAAGCCAACGAAAACGATGTGTCTTTTTCGGATGGCGTGTTCACTGTTTCAGATACAGCGCAATCTGTGACACTCAGCGACGTTGCCGCCGGATGCACAGCAAATTCAACGCCGGGTCTTGCATCCGATAGCCTTGATAGTTTTGAGATGGTTGAAAATGCGCCGTTCACCTTTCCGAACGGATGTCATGTCGCCGAGGTTGAAGTCGATCCAGACACGGGAGACGTCAAAGTGCTACGGTATGTCATCGTTGATGACTACGGCAACCTGATCAATCCGCAACTGACCGAAGGCCAAGTCCATGGCGGCATTGCTCAGGGAATTGGGCAGGCTCTGGGTGAGCATGCTGTTTATGATCTCGAAACATCACAACTCATGGCCGGGTCCATGATGGACTATTACATCCCTTGGGCGGCCGATATACCGCCGTTCGAGACCCATTTGAACGGCACGCCGACAAAAGCCAATCCGTTGGGCGTCAAAGGTTCGGGCCAGGCCGGATGCATTGCAGCTCCACAAACCATCATTAATGCAATTCTTGATGCGCTCTCACCGCTGGGTATCGATCATATTGATATGCCGGCAACAAGCGAAACTATATGGCGCGCTATTCAATCGGCGCGCGCAGTTTAGCGGGTTTCAAATGTTTCCACGCCGATGACTCCGCTGAGGTTTCTGAGCGCCATATTGGCATCCGGAGAAAGTGTGTAACCAGCACCAATATCCACATCGGCTTCCCAACCACAGTCTTCGGGTTGAGCGTGGATATGAATGCGCCCTTTGCCCCGTTTCTCACCGGCTAAAATATTGCAAATTTCTGGCACCGCATTCGGTGTGGCGATGACAATCCGCAAGTTTTCGACGGTGTTTGCCGCCGCCATTTCAAGTGGTCTGAATTCATTGGCTAGGAACCGCATACCATCACCGTCCTCGGGTTGTGCGGTAGCTTTGATCAAGACGTTGCTGCCAACCTCCAAAAATTCACGTGCAGCGGCGAGCGCTTCGGAGAACACCGTAACCTCAAATGCACCGGTTGCATCCGATAACCCGACGAAAGCGTAACGATTTCCTTTCGCCGAGGTGCGTTCCTTTTTAGCGGTCACAGTGCCGGCAAGGGTGATCGGTGCTGGCTCTGTGCGTTTGTTGGCGTTGGCGACGGTCTCAACGCCCAATTGTTTGAGGCGGCTGCCATAGGCGTCCAACGGATGACCCGACAAATAACATCCCAGCGCTTCGAATTCCTCGTTCAGGCGTTCCATGATCGGCCAATCGGGTATGTCCGGGAGATTGATTGACACGGTGGGGGCATCCTCGCCGCCGAACAACCCAATCTGGTTGCTCTCGCGGTCACTTTGTGCGGCGGCGGCATGACGGACCATATTTTCAACGCTGGCATGGATACGCCGCCGGTTGGGCTCCAAGCTATCAAACCCGCCAGCCCGTGCTAGATTCTCCAACTGGCGTTTATTGACTGTGTGGGTATCCAGGCGCCCGACGAAATCCGTAATGTCATTGTATGTCCCGTTTTCGCTTCGCTCCGCCACAAGCCCCGACATGGCGGCCTCACCGACATTCTTGACGGCAGCCAGCGCGTAACGAATCGCCGGTTTTTCGCCATCGCGCTCGACTGTGAACATGACATCTGAATGATTGACGTCGGGCGGAAGTACGGGCACGTCGATGCGGTCTAACTCCTGGCGGAAAATGTTCAGTTTATCGGTATTCCCCATGTCCAAGGTCATGGAGGCGGCCATGAACTCGACTGGATAATTGAACTTCATGTAGGCTGTCTGATAGGCCACCAGGGCATAGGCTGCGGCGTGTGATTTGTTAAATCCGTAACCGGCGAATTTATTGACCTGATCAAAAATTTCCGATGCCTTACCTTCGGGTACGCCCTTCTCGACGGCGCCATCGACAAAGATTTGGCGCTGTTGATCCATTTCAGATTGGATTTTTTTACCCATGGCGCGGCGCAAGAGATCGGCACCGCCCAGCGTATACCCCGACAACACCTGGGCAATCTGCATGACCTGTTCTTGGTAGATCATGATTCCGAAGGTTTCCGTCAGGATCGGCTCGAGGGTTGGATAGAGGTAGTCGGGTTTCTCTTCGCCGTGCTTGCGCTTCACATAGCTTGGGATGTTGTCCATGGGGCCAGGGCGATAGAGCGCGACGACGGCAATGATGTCTTCGAAGGTGTCCGGGCGCAGGCCCTTAAGGACATCGACCATGCCCGAGCTTTCCAACTGGAACACGCCAGTGGTTTCACCTCGGCTGATCATCTCAAACGTGCCGGTGTCATCGAGGGGAATTTGGGTAAGATCCAAGTCCGTGCCCGTGGCGCGAACTAGGCGTTCCGCCACGGCCAGGACCGTCAGTGTCTTCAGGCCGAGAAAGTCAAACTTCACCAAGCCGGCGGACTCGACATATTTCATATTGAACCCGGTGACCGGCATATCGGAGCGCGGATCACGGTAAAGCGGTATCAGTTCCTCAAGCGGCCGGTCGCCGATGACCACACCCGCGGCATGGGTTGACGCATGGCGATTAAGGCCTTCCAGCTTTTTCGCCATGTCCATCAAACGACGGACATCGGGGTCGTCGTTGATGTATTCACGCAGCTGCGGCTCACTGGTGATGGCCTCGCTCAGGGTCATCGGATTGGCCGGATTGTTAGGGATCAATTTGCAGAGCTTATCGATATAGCCGTAGGGCATTTCGAGAACCCGGCCAACATCACGCAGCACGGCGCGTGCCTGAAGCTTTCCGAATGTGATGATCTGGGCCACGTGATCGCGGCCGTATTTTTCTTGCACGTAACGGATGACCTCATCGCGCCGGTCTTGGCAGAAGTCGACGTCAAAGTCAGGCATCGACACACGCTCGGGGTTGAGGAAACGCTCGAACAGAAGGCCAAATCGCAATGGGTCTAGATCTGTTATCTGAAGTGCCCAAGCGACCACGGAACCCGCGCCGGAACCACGGCCCGGGCCAACGGGAATATCTTCGTTTTTGGCCCACTGGATGAAGTCGGCAACAATCAGAAAGTAGCCTGGAAAGCCCATCTGATTGATGACACCGAGTTCATAGTCCAGGCGTTGATGATAGGGCTCCGCCGCCTCCTTTTTATCGTCTTCGCTCATATCCGTCGTGAACACGTGATCATCGATGCGCGCTAACAAACCAGCTTCCGATTGCGCCCGAAGCTCATCCTCTTCGGTTCGGTTCTCTCCGCAATCATAGGGTGGCAGGATTGGGTCGATGGTATCCACCCGATAGGCGCAGCGCTGGGCAATCACCACGGTATTGTCGAAGGCTTCCGGTATATCTGAAAACAGCGCGCGCATTTCGTCGGCGCTTTTCAAATAGTGCTCGGGCGTCAGACGGCGCCGTTCCTGCTGGGAAACATACGCACCTTCGGCAATGCAGATCAGTGCATCGTGTGCCTCGAACATATCGCGGGTGGCGAAGCACACATCGTTTGTGGCAACCAAGGGAATGTCATATTTGAAAGCCAAATCCACAAACGCTGCTTCCGTGGATTTTTCGACTGGCAAGCCGTGTCGCTGAATTTCTATGTACAGACGGTCTTCGAAAATTGTTTGAAGGCGCTCGGACAACATCTCCGCTTTAGGTAATTGCCCGGCTTCAAGAAGCCGCCCGAGTGGACCTGCTGGGCCGCCGCTCAACGCGATCAATCCTTGATGATGGCTTGCTAGGAAGTCGAGCGATACGTGTGGGTCGTGCGCATCTTCGGTATCCAGATAAGCGTGAGACAACAATTTCAACAGATTGCGGTAACCCGTGTCGTCCTTGACCAGAAACACCATGTTTCCGAAAATTTCCGGCTCGCCGCCATTTTGGCCGTTTCGGGTTTCGCGCACGCCGTCCTCTATACGAATCTGGCATCCGATGATGGGCTGCACGCCGGCTTTTACGGCGGCGCCAGAAAACTCCAGTGCACCGAATAGATTATTGGTGTCAGTCACCGCGACGGCTGGAAATCCAGCGTCGCGACAAAGCCCGACCAAGTCTTTGACGTGAATGGCGCCTTCCGACAGCGAATAGGCGGAATGGAGGCGAAGGTGAACAAATTCAGCATGTGCCATAGTTCAAAGATTCCACAACCCGGCGCGTGCGTCCGTAGCAAAGTTCACGCGAATGACCAAGTTATCCACATCTGGCCAATTGGCCGGGGATAAACCTGTGATTCCCAATGACTTACCTGCTTAGTTGCGCTTTTGTTAGTGGGAGTTGAATGACTGTAACACGATGTGGCATGCTTTGCTTGAACCTGCGTGGCGGGCAAAATCAATCGAATCGGGACGTCTTTTCATGCCTCACGACGGTCATGACCACACTGATCCTCCTGATGATTTGGCTCTTCGAGTCAAAGCATTGGAAAGCCTGCTGGTTGAGAAAGGCCTCGTTGACCCAGCGGCGCTCGACGTAATCATCGATACCTATGAAAACAAGGTGGGCCCCCGAAATGGCGCTCAGGTTGTTGCCCGCGCTTGGACGGACCCTAAATACAAACAGCTGCTGCTGACCGACGCGACCGCCGCCATTGCTGAATTGAATTACGTTGGACGCCAGGGCGAGCACATGGTTTGTGTCGAAAACACAAAGGATGTTCACAACCTTGTCGTTTGCACCTTGTGTTCTTGTTACCCCTGGCCTGTTCTGGGGTTGCCGCCGTCCTGGTACAAGTCAGCGCCCTATCGTTCTCGGGCCGTTAGTGATCCGCGCGGTGTTTTAAAGGAATTTGGAACTGAACTTGATGAGGACGTGGAAATACGGGTTTGGGACTCAACTTCCGAAGTGCGCTATCTCGTCCTGCCGGAAAAACCCGATGGCGCGGAAAACATGCCCGAGGACGCACTTACTAATTTGGTCACGCGAAACTCGATGATTGGCGTTGAGAAAGCGAGCGCACCCGGTACGGGGGGTGCGTTGTGAACGGTGGTCACGATCTTGGCGGCATGCATGGACTCGGTGCCATTGATGCGGAACCGGAAGAAATTGAGCCAGTGTTCCATGCTGAATGGGAACGCAGGATGCTTGCCTTGTCGTTGGCATCGGCGGCACATGGCCGCTGGAACATTGATGTTTCCAGGCATGCGCGCGAACGCCAGCATCCGGCCGACTATCTCCGCAATAGCTATTATGAGAATTGGTTGGTTGGGCTGGAAACGTTGTTGGTTGAATCTGGATTGATCAGCGCCAATGAACTGGCGACAGGCAAGGCGGAGGCATCGGCGGCCCCAACATTGCGTGCAACCGGACCCGCCGACATGGCGGCCGGCTTACGCAAAGGCCATCCGGTGGATGTGCCGCCGACGGAGCCGCCAGCATTCGAAATTGGCTCGGTCGTTCAAGTTCGCAATTTCAATCCGACAGGCCACACGCGGGCACCGCGTTATACGCGTGGCCGCCAAGGGACAATTGCCGGGCTCCATGGTTGCCACATCTTTCCCGATACCCATTCCGTGGAAGTCGAGGAAGCACATCACCTCTATAGCGTGCGGTTTAGCGCCGAGGAACTGTGGGGATCAGGCGCATCAGGTTCCGCCGTGTTTGTCGATCTATGGGAACCTTATCTCGAAGGCCTATGAAATGACGGTTCCAAACCCGTTTGATCTTCAACCTAAAGATTCCGAAGGGCTGGTATTCCGAGAACCATGGGAGGCTCAGGCTTTCGCTTTGGCGGTTAGTTTGCACCAATCTGGCCTGTTTGCTTGGGATGAATGGGCGGCAGCGCTGGCCGAAGAGATTAAATCGGCCCAACAGGCCGGCGACCCTGATTTAGGGAACACATATTACACGCACTGGCTTCGCGCCCTTGAAAAAATGGTCGCTCGAAAAGCCGCTGTGAAGGGTGAATGTATCGCCGAGCGTGCCGAGGAATGGCGCGATGCCTATCTGCAAACGCCACACGGTGAGGCTGTTGAGCTTGTGCGCAAATAGCTCGACCGTCAGGCGGCCACCAGATGTCCATCTTCGAGCCTGACCACGCGGTCCATGCGGGCCGCCAGTTCGGCATTATGGGTGGCGATCAAGGCACCCAAATTTGCACCACGCGCGAGCTTCAACAACACATCGAACACTTCATCGGCCGTGTGTGGATCGAGGTTCCCTGTCGGCTCGTCAGCCAGCAATAAATCCGGCGACGCAGCAATGGCCCGTCCAATGGCGACACGTTGTTGCTCTCCACCCGAAAGCCGTGCCGGCCGATGGCTGCCTCGTTCAGCAATGCCCAGCCATTCGAGAATTTCAGCGGCCCGCTGGCGCGCTTCTCGGCGCTTGAAGCCGGCGATAATTTGCGGGATGACGATATTTTCCTGGGCTGTGAATTCCGGCAACAGGTGATGATACTGGTAGACGAAGCCCAGGTGATGGCGGCGCACCGTGGTGCGGGCGTTATCGCTCATGTCGGCGCAGGCTTCGCCGCAAATTTCAACGGTCCCGGAATCGGGCGCTTCCAATAAGCCGGCAATATGCAACAACGTCGATTTACCGGCGCCCGAAGGCCCGACCAAGGCGACAATTTCCCCGGCCCGCACGGTCAGATCGACACCCTTTAGGATTTCCAGTTTTTCACGCCCTTGCTCGAAGCTGCGGACGACGCCATCCAATTCCAGCACCGGCGCACCGCCCGCAATGCTGTCAGCATTGAGCTCACTCATAGCGCAAGGCCTCCGCCGGATCGAGGCGTGCCGCACGCCATGACGGGTACAGGGTAGCCAAGAAAGAAAGGCCTAGGCCCATGACAACCACGGTAACAACTTCACTGGGGTCGACGACGGCTGGCAATTGCGACAGGAAATAGATTTCGGCGGCGAATAAATCAGTTCCCGTCAGGCCTTGGATCCATTGGCGTATCGTTTCGATGTTTTCTGCAAATGAAAGCCCGAGGACGAAACCGGCAAGCGTGCCGATGGTGCCGACGCTGGCGCCGGCCAAAAAGAACACGCGCATAATCATCCCGCGTGTCGCCCCCATCGTGCGCAAGATGGCGATGTCCCTACCCTTGTCTTTCACTAACATGATCATCGAGGAAATAATGTTGAATGCGGCGACCAGAATGATCAGCGTCAAGATCAGGAACATCACGTTCCGTTCGACCTGGATAGCATTGAAGAAGCTGGCATTGGCGCGCTGCCAATCATGAACGCGGGCTTTGCCGGCAATGATCCCCATGATGTCGCGTCCCAACCGGGGCGCGTCGTCGGGATTGTCGCTGAATATCTCTAGGTTGGTGACCGCGCCGGGCAATTTGAAATAGACTTGGGCAGCTTCGAGCGGCATGAAGATGAAACTCGAATCGTATTCGAACATGCCGATATTGAAGGTTGCACCGACCTTATAGGCTTTGAGCCTGGGCATGGTGCCAAATGCTGTGACAGTGCCTTTCGGTGATATGAGCGTCACCTTGTCGCCAACGCGTACGCCCAATTTTTGAGCCAGCCGCTCACCCAAAATAATAGTGTTTTTGCCTTTGAAATTCATCAAGGAACCGCGCTTGATGTTACCCGCGATGATGTCCCGTTTCATCAAATCGGTCGGTCGAACGGCTCGGACAACGCCACCGTGGGCAACGCCCCGCGCCGTGACCATAACTTGGCCCTCGATCATCGGGGTCACGGAAATAACGCCATTGATGGTACGAATTTCACTGGCCAGATTTTCGTAATCAACCAGCTTCGATGTGTGCCCGTACACACTCAGGTGGCCATTGATGCCAAGAATGCGGGTCAGCAATTCCTGGCGGAAACCGTTCATCACCGACATGACGATAATCAGCGTGGCAACACCCAAGGCAATGCCGAGAAGCGAAAACCAGGCGATGACAGAGATAAACCCTTCCTGGCGGCGGGCTCTTAGGTAGCGCAAAGCCACCATCCATTCGAAACGTGAGAACATAGAAGTTCGGTCCTAGCGCTTGGTCTTGTTGATGCCGGAACGCCAAAGGGCGATACGCTCGTCCGGCGCCGTTGTGTAATCGCCGGCGTCGAAAGGCGGCTGCGGGTCATACTCGATACCCAATTGCACGGCTTTGGCGACCTCCTCGCCGGCGATTTCCGCTGTCAACGTCAGCGCCATGTCGATGCCTGAAGAGACGCCCGCTGCGGTAATCACCTTGCCTTGTTGGACCACACGTTCGCGTGTCGGTTCAGCGCCATAGCTTTGAAGCGTTTCCATGGCCCGCCAATGGGTTGTGGCCTTGAGGCCGTTGAGCACACCGGCACCGCCTAAAATCAGCGCGCCTGTGCATACGGATGTTGTCCATGTGGTTGCCTTGTGGACTTCGGCGACCCAATCTGTAATTTCAGGGTCTTCGGCGGCCCCGTCTGCCCCACCACCACCTGGAACGACCAAGATGTCTGGTGCAGTAACGTCATTCAACGTGAAATCGGCATGCAAGCCCAGCATGCCGCAGCGATCGCGGTAAACGCCTGTTTTCTTGGCAACGAACTTGACGTCCGCCTCAGGCAAGTTGTGCAGCACCTCATAAGGTCCGACGGAATCAAGATGTGTCGTGCCGTCGAACAGAAGAATGGCGATTTCCATATTGGAGGTCTCCGTTCAGACCAAAAGCTGTGTCTGGGCACTCTCGAGGCTGATTTCCTCGCGCTCACCGCTGGACCGATGTTTTAGTTCCACCGTCCTCGATTTCAGCCCACGTGGGCCGATGATCAATTGCCAAGGCACGCCGATCAAATCCATGTCCGCAAACTTCGCCCCGGCGCGGGTATTGCGGTCATCGTAGAGAACATCAACGCCTTTGCTCAAAAGGTTGTTGTAAGCGTCATCGCAGGCCTGAGTACAGGCATCGTCGCCGGCTTTCAGATTGATGATACCAGCCTTGAATGGGGCGACGGCATCAGGCCAGATAATCCCGTCGTCATCGTGGGATGCCTCAATGATCGCGCCGACCAGACGCGAAACACCAATCCCGTAAGACCCCATTTCAACGGTAATTTCCTTGCCGTCGCTATCGGTCACAACGGCGCCCAGCGGCTTCGAGTACTTCGTCCCGAAATAGAAAATATGGCCGACCTCAATGCCGCGCGCAGTCACCAGATCGTCACCGAGCGCTTTTTCGGCGTCTAGGTCACGTTTCTCGTCTGTCGCGGCGTATTGAGACGTGTAGCTATCGACAATCGGCTGTAGGTCGCCATCAAAGTCGATATCCTTGTCGGCGAGTTTCCGATCAACGAAGTCTTTATGACAAGCAATCTCACTTTCGCCCGTATCCGCTAAAATCAGGAATTCGTGGCTCATATCGCCACCGATGGGGCCGGTGTCGGCGGCCATAGGAATGGCGGTCAGGCCCATGCGTTCGTAGGTCCTGAGATAAGAGACGAACATCTTGTTGTAGGAGATGCGCCCGGCGGTGGCGTTCAAATCAAAAGAGTACGCGTCCTTCATCAGAAATTCACGGCCCCGCATGATCCCGAACCGCGGACGGACTTCGTCACGGAATTTCCATTGGATATGATACATCAGCTTCGGTACATCACGGTAACTGCGCGCCGACGCGGCGAAAATTTCAGTGATCTGTTCTTCGTTGGTGGGGCCGTAAAGCATGTCGCGGTCGTGGCGATCCTTGATCCGCAGCATTTCGGGGCCGTAGTCGTCATATCGGCCGCTGCCGGTGCCTTCTTTCCAAAGATCGGCGGGCTGGATCGTCGGCATCAGAATTTCCTGACATCCGATGGCGTTCTGTTCCTCGCGGACGATTTGCTCGATTTTTCTGAGCACCTTGTAGCCCAATGGCAGCCACGAATAGATACCGGCACTCGATTGGCGGATCATACCGGCGCGCAGCATCAATCGGTGTGACGCAATTTCAGCCTCGGAGGGCGTTTCTCGTAGGGTCGGCAGGAAGTAGCGGGATAGACGCATGGATGCCTCATTCGTGAGCGGACTACAGATGCCGGAACGGGTATGGGTCCGGGCCGAAGATGGCAAGCAATCTAGGCAAAGCGGCGGGTGATGTCCACGTTGGCAAATTAATGCCGCCCAAATGCCGACAACGTCGGCGGTTCCACGTTGGCCGCGGTACGCAATGAGGTCTGGAAGCGTACCGCGGCCTGGGTTGCCCTAGAAACATCTGGGGCTGTGGAAACATCCCCACGAATGTCCTTGGACGGGGACATGGGTCGGGGGATTCGGTGAATATTTGTTCAACATCGGCATGCCACGGTCAAAACAGCCGGTACGGCTGGACCGTCAACAAGACCGGAAATGAAATCAAGAATGCTGCGATAATGGCATCGGAAATATGTCGCATTTTAATCGTCCACTTTCTGTGGAAAGGCGCTTTCTGACACCGAAGGTATTGCCGTTCGCGTAAAGAAAAGGTTAAGAGTGGAGTGAGCCGCAAAAATCCGGGGATTTTTCTATAATGCTGGAACGCCTATTCGCACTGGAAGCGAACAATACCGACGCCCGGCGCGAAATAATTGCCGGTATCACAACATTTCTGACGTTGGCCTATATTGTATTCGTCAATCCAAGTATTTTGGCCGCCGCCGGCATGGACCAAGGGGCGGTATTCGTCGCCACATGTTTGGCGGCCGCTATCGGCACCGCCGTCATGGGCCTTTATGCCAATTATCCGGTGGCATTGGCGCCGGGCATGGGGCTCAACGCGTACTTCACCTACGGCGTTGTGCTCGGCATGGGCCATACGTGGCAGGTGGCATTGGGGGCGGTTTTCCTGTCGGGATTGATTTTTTTGATCCTCAGCATTCTTCCCGTGCGGGAATGGATCATCAACGCCATACCTAGATCATTGAAAATTGCTATTTCCGCCGGTATTGGCTTGTTCTTGGCTATTATCGCGTTGAAGAACGCGGGCATTGTCGTCGATCATCCGGCAACACTGGTGACATTGGGTGATCTCAAGCAACCGGCACCTCTTTTGGCGACGGCCGGGTTCCTGGCCATCGCGGTACTCACGGCCCGGCGCGTGCCCGGTGCAATCATCATCGCAATTTTGGGCGTCACGGCGCTCAGCGTTCTCCTAGGCGTGACTGAAAACCATGGTGTCGTTTCGATGCCGCCGTCTGTGGCTCCGACATTCATGCAAATGGATATCGCCGGGGCGCTGAACGTGGGGCTTGTTGCCATTGTCTTCGCGTTCTTGTTTGTCGATTTATTTGATACCGCCGGGACACTTGTCGGCCTTGCCCACAGGGCGGGGTTGCTGGATGAAAATGGGCGTCTCCCAAGATTACGCAAGGCCTTGTTGGCGGACAGCACGGCAACTATCGCCGGCGCCATGCTCGGCACCTCGACAACGACCAGTTATATCGAAAGCGCGTCCGGTATTAACGCCGGGGGGCGGACGGGAATGACGGCCTGTGTGGTCGCCCTGTTGTTTCTGGCGTGCCTGTTCTTGTCACCGCTAGCCGGCACCGTTCCCGCATTTGCGACGGCGCCGGCACTGTTGTTCGTGGCCTGTTTGATGGTCCGCGGCCTTTCAGAAATCGATTGGGATGATATAACCGACGTTGCCCCCGCCGTGATCACCGCCATCGCCATGCCCCTCACCTTCTCGATTGCCACCGGCATTGGTTTTGGGTTCATATCCTACGTCTTGATCAAAGCGTTTTCCGGCCGCCTCGATCAAACCGAGCCCGCTGTTTGGATATTGGCTGGTTTGTTCGTTGTTAAATTCGCCTTGGTGTAAATCGGTTCCGTATTCCCTATGTTACAAATAAATAAGAAGCTACGCCCAAACCCGTCTACAATGGCGCTGCTGTCCTGGATAAGGTTATAGGGATATTTTGATGCAGTTGCGTTCGCAATTCGCCGTGACGCTTGTTGTCGCCGCCGTTATGGCGGGCGGCTGGCTATGGTGGAGCGACGGCAACAAGGCGGCGCAGTCGCGCGAGCCGGCGAAGAAGCGCGGTGGGGCAACGTTGGTCTTGGTTGAGCCCGCAATTGCAGCTGAAGACAAGCTGATTGTCCGGGCAATTGGCACCGGTGAGGCGTTGAAGTCCGCATCCATTTATCCCTCAGTGTCCGGCGAAGTCACCAAGGTCACCTTCAAGGCCGGCCAAAAGGTTCAAAAAGGCGCGCTGTTGTTGCGATTGGATGACAAGCACCAGCGGTTAGCCGTTCGCTTGGCCGAGGTCGCCGTCAAAGAGACCAGCCGGCAGTTGAAGCGGTTGGAAAAATTGGCACCGTCCGGCGCGGCATCCATATCACGCTTGGAAACCGCCCAAACAACCTTGGAAAGCGCGAAACTTCGCCTTGATCAAGCGCGGGCTGATCTACGCGACCGTTCCATCTATGCGCCCTTTGAGGGCGTCGTCGGTCTGACGGAAATCGAGGAAGGCGATCGGGTCAACACCGACACGCTGATTGCGACATTGGATGATCGCTCAGTGATTTTGGTCGAATTCAATGTGCCTGAGGAATATGCCGCCGGCGCGCGTGTCGGCAAGACGGTCGCCATGCGGCCCTGGACCATGCGTGATAAAAACCTGGTCGGCGTGATTTCGGCCACCGGCAGCCGCATTGATCCGCAGACCCGCTTTCTCCAGGTGAAAGCGGAAATTCCGAACACCGACGACGCCATTCGGCCCGGCACTTCTTTCGATGTTAGCCTGTCATTTGTCGGCGGCACTTTCCCTCGTGTTCGCGAGATCGCCGTGCTATGGAGCCGCGACGGCGCCTATCTTTGGCGCGTGACGGATAAACACAGCGAGAAAGTCTTCGTCAAAATCGTGCGGCGCGACAAGGGCAGGATCTTGGTTGACGGTCCGCTCAAAGCCGGCGACGTCATCGTCGTTGAAGGCGTGCAGGGCCTGCGCCAAGGCCAGAAGGTCAATCCGCAACCCTATGGGGTGGATAAGGCCGGTGGAAAAGCATCGACGGCCAAGGCGCCGAAGTCCTAATGGTTCGCCTGAGCGATCTCCCTTCCCTTTCGGTGCGTCGGCCAACGCTGATTGTCGTTTTAAATTTGTTGATCGTGATCGCCGGACTTGCGGCGCTCTTGGGCGTTGAGGTTCGGGAGCTTCCCGATGTGGATCGGCCCGTCGTTACCGTTCGAGCTTTTTTTGACGGCGCCTCACCGGAAACCATGGATGCCGAGGTAACCAGCGTTATCGAAGGTGCGGTGGCGCGGGTACCCGGCGTTAAATCGATCAAGTCAGCCAGTGAAGAAAACAATGCCCGCATCCGACCCGAGTTTTCGCCGAATGTTGACCTGGACGTGGCGGCCAACGATGTCCGCGAAGCCGTCGCGGCCATCCAGCGTGATCTGCCCGATGGCGTCGAGGACGTCACCATAGTCAAAGCCGATTCCGATGCGCGGCCGATCATTCGGCTTGCCTTGGTTAGCGATCAACTTTCACAAGAAGCCCTGACTCGCTTGGCCGAAGACGATGTGAGCGCCGAGTTGGCAGCCATTCCAGGTGTCGCGACAGTCGAGTTGTTTGGCGACCGGAAACAGGTTTTGCGGGTCGTTGTATCGCCCATGCGGCTCGCCAGTTTTGGTCTTTCCATCGACGATGTCGCCAAGGTGCTGCGTAGCACCAGTCTCGATGTGCCGGCTGGCAGTTTTAAATCCGACGACCAGATGTTGTTGGTCCGTGCAGATGCATCCGTATGGCGCCCGGTGGATGTCGAAGGACTTTCATTACGCGGCGATATTAAATTGCGTGACGTGGCGCAAGCAATTTACGGACCCGATGAGGCCCAGAACTACACATTGTTGAACGGTCGGCGGGTCATCGGGTTGGGGGTCGTGCGTCGGGCCCAGTCGAACACCATTGCCATTTCTGACGCCGTCGATAAGGCCATCGTTCAAATCAACAAGCGTCTTGAAAATATCGATTTGATCAAAATTTCTGATGATGCGCGTTTTATCCGAGGCTCGGTCCGTGAGGTCATTGTCAGTCTTTCGATAGCAGCGGCGATCGTCGTTGCGGTGATATTTATCTTTATGGGGAGTCTGCGCCCGACACTGATTCCTGCCGTTGCCATACCCATTGCTTTGATCGGCACCATTGGTGCCATCTGGTTATTGGGATTTTCCATAAATATCCTGACGCTGCTGGCCTTGGTCCTGGCCACTGGCATGATCGTCGATGATGCCATTGTCGTCGT
>JABJBP010000003.1 GCA_018665815.1 Rhodospirillaceae bacterium | reverse complement strand
CGGTTGCCGTCCGAAATGACCAAACCATCGCGCCCGGCCCGCAATTGGCGCATGAAATCAGCCTCATCTTTGAAAGCCATCGGCGTTTGCGGGCTGAGCACGGAAATCGACAAATGCATTTCATCGCGCTCCGATGCCGCCAAGGGCGGGAACCTGGGGTCCTTGAACGCGGCGCGGTAGGCATTGGCCGCCACGTCCATGACCAGCGGCCGGTGGGCTTCCGGTGATCCAATGCAGCCGCGCAGCTTGCCGCCCCGGGTCAAGGTGATGAAACAGGCACCTGGTGCGTGTAACGCCGGTGGATGATCTTCAACGGTGACCGGCACAGGGCTGCCGTGCTCAAGGCCGTGATCGATGGAGGCGGCAGCCAGTAGGACCAATGTGAACGCGTGCTCATCCAGCAAGGCTTTGGTCGCCGCGCCGAAATCGTCCTCGCCATCAACGCCACGCTTAGCGGAATTGCCGCCGCTGGCGTCATCTGATCCGTCATTAGAGGCAGACGCCTTATTTCGAACCTTCTTGCCCCAAACCACCTTGGCGGCCTTCGGTTCCTCTTCAGTCGGTTCAAAAAACAACCATGATCCATAGCCGACGACGCGGTCTTTTGGCCCGGCCGTATCGCCGGAATTTCGGATATCGACGGTTTCGACGGTCATTTCGCGTTCGCGTGCCGCCACCAAAAGCCCGCCCACGGGGAACCGTCCGCACGCCCCTTGACGCGCAATGCGTCCGGGCGCCAAGGCCTCGATTGCCTGGCGGGTTTTGTCGTCGAATTTCTGTGCGTCGTCGTATCCCAGGTAGTGGCTCAGATCGGAAGAGACGACGATCAAGGTTTCGTCGCCGCCCCACAGGGCATCGAGAACCTCGGCGACGCTTTCCGCCGTCGCCTCGCCAACAACCAACGGCACCAAGGTGAAATCATCCAGCGCGCGTTGCAGGAAGGGCAAGTGAACTTCCAAGCTGTGCTCGGCCTGATGGGTCGGGTCAAATACATCGACCTGCGGAAACGAGATCGCTTTCGCCGATAGCTCCTTGTCCGTGGGAATGTCGCCCAAGGGCGTCGCAAAGGCATCGGCGCTGCTCAACGCCAACCCTTTGACCGCAACTCGGTGGCACGGCCCCAGCAACACAACTTTCTTGATCGTGTCTCGGGCGGCCTCCAGGCGCGCATAGGCCGTTGCGGCCACCGGCCCGGAATACACAAAGCCCGCGTGTGGTGCGATCATCGCTTTCGGCACACGGCCATCACCTCTGTCGGCGGCTTTCAAATAGCCATCGACGGCAGCGCTGAGCTCGCCTTCATTTCCTGGATAAAACTGCCCTGCAACGGCCGGTTGGCGGATCGCGTTCATCAGACCCCCTGGTCACACATCGTCGTTCCCACATACTAACGTATATCGGTGCTTCATTGCCACAGTGCAACAGTGCAACAGTGCAACAGTGCAACAGTCCCGATGGCGCCGAACCAATTATCGTGCATAAAGACAGCGTTGATGACCGGGCGTATTTGCCGGGTACACCGCGATATCTTCACTGTGATCTCAGGGTTTAATAGTATGTATCACGGAACACCAAGGAGCGGCGAGGGCGGCACTGGGCATCAAAATCCCTCATCACCTCATCAATATCATTCCGTTCTCCTCAGCACCCGGCCTTGATATAAGGGCGCCGTCGGGCTGAGGACAGCCGCCCGGTGTTAATGAAAGACGGGTCGCCGTCCAAGTGCTGTCCTCGGATGCGCCGGTGTGTATGCTGGCGGGAGGGAAGTAATGGGCGGCGAAGTGATGTCAGATACAAATTCTACGAATTCGGAACAAACTCCAAAAGAAGCGGCGGCGCCGACACTCGGCGAGGCCGCGGCCTATTGGGTGAAGCTTGGGTTTTTGAGCTTTGGTGGGCCGGCGGGGCAGATTGCCATGATGCAATCGGAATGCGTCGATAAGCGGGGCTGGATCGGCCAGGGCGCGTTTTTGCGCGGCCTTAATTATTCCATGCTGTTGCCCGGCCCGGAAGCCCAGCAGTTGGCGGCCTATATTGGCTGGCGGCTGCACGGCATCAAAGGCTGTTTGATGGCCGGTACGGCGTTCATCATTCCGGGCATGGTATTGATGATTGCGCTGGCTTATATCGCCGCCGCGCAAGGTGACAGCTCACTGGTCAAGGCGGTGTTCGAGGGTGTCAAACCCGTCGTCGTCGCTATCATCATTCACGCGCTTTGGCGGATCGGTAAGAAAGCCTGCAGTACGGCGCTGGCCATCGGGCTGGCGATCGCGGCGTTCGCCGCGATCCGGTTTGCAGGTGTGCCGTTCCCGATTGTCGTGCTGGGCGCCGGTGCATTGGGCATGGTGCTGGCAGGCCAAGGCTGGGGCAATTTGTCGGGTGGTGCGCATGGCGTCGATGTGGATCCGGCCGAAAATGTTTCATTCAGTGCCGGCGCGGTTGCCAAGCGTTGGCTGATGGTCACGGTGATTACTTTTATCGTCGGTGCCGTTCCCTGCGCTGCGCTGCTGGCTGTCTATGGGACCGAGCCGTTTTTGGACGTGATCCAATTGTTCACGACCGCAGCGTTCGTAACCTTCGGCGGTGCCTACGCGGTGCTGCCCTATATCGCGGACGCCGGCGTCAACACATACGGATGGCTGACGCCGCCGGAAATGATCAACGGGTTGGCGTTGGCGGAAACGACGCCGGGGCCGTTGATTTTGGTGACGACTTACGTGGGCTTCTTTGCTGGTTGGAAATCCGCCGGATTAGGCTTTGCCGTGCTGGCCGCTGGACTGACGACGTTCGTGACGTTCTTGCCGTCGTTCCTGTTCATCATTGCCGGCGCACCTTACATCGAGGCGTTGCAGGCCAAAGCCTGGGCACGCAATGCCTTGGGCGCGATTACGGCGGCCGTCGTCGGTGTGATCTTTAATCTGGCCGTGTTCTTCGGCGAGGCGGCGCTTATTCACGCCGGCGCCATTCATTGGATTAATGCCGTCGCCGCCGTTGTCGCCTTTGCGCTTCTGCAATCGGGGCGCATCGGTGTGCCGTTGATGGTCGTATTGGGCGCCGGGTTCGGCGTCGCCACTTCATATATCCTGTAAGGGAGAGAAATCATGTTGAAATCCGTCACCATTGAACAATTGGAGACACTCATCCAGTTCCGCGCCGACGTGCAAATTTTGGACGTCCGCAAGAAGCCGGCTTATGACGAGGACAACTACGTCGCCGAGGGTGCCGAATGGCGCGACCCCGGTGCGGTTGGCGACTGAGCCAGTGATCTGGACAAGTCAAAGCCGGTGATTTGCTATTGCGTCCACGGCCATCAGGTCAGCCAGAACAGCTGTCGGAAACTCAATGAGCTAGGCTTTGATGCGTATTACCTGCGCGGCGGCTTCGATGAATGGAAAATGGAAAGCGCGCCGCTGACGGCGAAGGACTAGCGCAATCCGCACGGAAGGGCTGGGTGCGGGACAGTGGTTGCGCTACACTGGACGTGAGGCACAACCATGACCGCACCCGACCCAAACAAGGAAGATTTCTCTGAATTCGGCGTTCCCGGCCGCTATTGGCACCGGCTGGACGACGGTCGAGTGCAGTGCGATTTATGCCCCAGGTTTTGCAAGCTTCGCGAAGGTCAGCGGGGATTGTGTTTTGTCCGCGCCTGCGGGCCCGACGGCATGGTGCTGACGACCTATGGGCGGTCTTCCGGTTTCTGCATCGATCCCATTGAAAAGAAGCCGCTCAATCATTTCCTTCCGGGCACGCCGATCCTCAGTTTCGGCACCGCGGGCTGCAATCTGACCTGCAAGTTCTGCCAGAACTGGAATATCTCGAAGGCCCGGGAATTCGATAAGCTTCAAGACCAAGCGGCACCCGAACAAATTGCCCAGGCGGCGGTCCAAACAAATTGCCGCTCCGTTGCCTATACCTATAACGACCCGGTGATATTTTTGGAGTACGCCGTCGACACGGCGAAAGCCTGCCGCGAGCGCGGCATTAAGAACGTCGCGGTGACGGCGGGCTATATTTGTCCGGACCCGCGCGAGGAATTTTACAAATGGATGGATGCGGCGAACGTTGATCTGAAGGCGTTCACTGAAAAATTCTACAAAGAGCTTTGTACTTCACAGCTCTCGAAGGTGCTCGACACCTTGAAATACCTAAAACATGAAACCGATGTGTGGTTTGAGATTACCGATCTGATCATTCCGGGCGAGAACGACTCGGAGCGTGAAATCGATGAGATGACGTCTTGGGTCGTTAAGCATCTGGGCGACGACGTGCCCATGCACTTTACCGCGTTCCATCCCGATTGGAAGATGATGGACAAACCCCGGACACCGAAATCAACGCTGGTGCGGGCCCGTGAAATAGCCCAAGCGAACGGCGTTCGCTATGCCTACACGGGCAATGTCCACGATTTCGATGGCGCCTCGACCTATTGCCATAGTTGTGGGCATCGGTTGATTGGCCGCGATTGGTATGAATTGTCGGACTGGAATATTACCTTCGAAGGCAACTATTCGGGCAACTGTAATAACTGTGGCGAGCCGGCGGCGGGGGTCTTTGACGAAACACCCGGTGACTGGGGCCGCAAGCGCCAACCGGTTCGCCTGGGACGGAAAATCCCGCCCGCGAAGCCCGTCACACCATCCGCGTGACTTGTGCAAGTGACTTGCCCGCGTGACTTGCCAAGGGCGAACTGTTAAACGTTCCGCCGTTCGCAGCATTGGATAAATCCCGAAGGAACTCGACTTGAAGAAATGGCTCGCCCTGTTGCTTAAGATCGCGGTATCGGCGGCGCTGATCTGGTATCTGATTTCCAACATTGACGTTGATGCGGCGAAGAACCGGATTGCCCAGGTTGATCTGATGCTGCTGTTGTTGGCGACCGGGATCTTGCTATTTCAAATCGTCATCGGCGGCCTGCGCTGGATCGCCGTACTCAAGGCCATTCGGGTTCCTTTGGGTTTTTGGGAAACTTTTCGACTGTTCTATATCGGCATTTTTTTCAATCAAGCATTGCCTGGCGGCACCGGCGGTGATGCCATGCGGGTCTACATGGTGTACAAGGCCGGGCTGGGGCTGCGTGGTGCGCTGAACGGCGTCATCTTGGAACGCGTCGCGACTGTCCTGGCGCTGGTAATTTTGGTTTTGGTGACCCAGCCGTTCTTTTTATCCAATCTTGACGCTGCAAGCCGGGCCTGGGTGGTGCCTTCAATTGCCGTTGTATCCATTGGCGCGTTCTCTGGCGTCGCCTTGATTTGTGTGTTGGATCGACTACCGGAAAAATTCCGCCAATGGCGGGTTGTCCGTGGACTTGGAAATTTGGCGAGTGACGCACGTATCGTCTTTTTGAACCCTATCAATGCTGTCCGGGTTTTAGGTTGGAGTATCACTGGCCACGTCAACATATCGCTCAGCGTGTTTGTCTTGGCCCTGGGGTTAAACCTTGAAATTACAGCCCTGGACAGCATCGTGTTGATGCCGCCGGTCTTGCTGGTGATGACGCTGCCAATCTCAATCGGTGGATGGGGGGTGCGCGAGAACGCCATGGTCGTCGCCTTCGGCATGGTGGCCGTGTCCGCCGAGGCGGCGACGGTATTGGGGTTGTTGTTGGGCCTAGTCGGATTAGCGACAGCGATACCGGGCGGGCTACTGTGGATGGTGCGCCGGGATCGCGGCGCGGCGACAATGTCCGAGGCCGAAGCGGAACTGGCAGCAGCCAGCAATGCGGAAAAATCTTGAATCTCATGGCGCAAGCGCCTTTTCTCTACTTACAAGAATTCTGACAATCCATTGGGAGCGCCTCGCGCCTCCGATCCGATGACGATAATCCGATAGGGAGTTACCTTCATGAAGATCAATTTCGCCAACTTGGCGCTGCCACAGGCGGGTGCCGCCGTTGCCTTTGTTCTCGACGGCAATAAGCTCACCGCGTCCGCCGCAGCCCTTGATAAGGCAACCAAAGGGGCCGTGAAGCGCGCCATCAAGGCGAGCCGTTTCAAAGGCAAAAAGGGTCAGACCGTGAGTTTGTTGGCGCCGTCTGGAAGTAAACTGGACCGGATCCTTTTGATCGGCCTGGGCAAGGCCAAGGATATCACCGATATGGCTCTGCAGCGCGCCGGTGGCGCTGCCTACGCGGGGATCGCGAACACCGGTCTGACGGCGTTGAGTGTGCTGGCGGATGGCATTGATGGAGCAAAATTGAAGCCCGCGGACATCGCCGCGAATATCGCCTTCGGGGCTAATCTGCGTGCCTATCGGTTTGATAAGTACCGGACTACGGAAAAAGCCGATGCCAAGCCCAGCCTGAAAACATTCAAGGTATTGAGCAAGGAGACGGCGGCGGCAAAGCGGTCCTACTCAAGCCTGGCGAAGGTCGCCGACGGTGTGTATCTGACCCGTGATCTGGTTTCTGAGCCGCCAAACGTCATTTACCCTGAAAGCCTGGCCAAGCGCGCCAAAGAACTTACTAAGCTTGGTGTGAAAGTGCAGGTTCTGGGCGAGATGCAGATGAAGCGCCTTGGCATGGGTGCGCTGTTGGGCGTCGGACAAGGCTCGGTCCGCGAATCACAAATGGTGGTCATGGAATGGAACGGGTTGCCGAAAAGCGCCAAGGAAAAACCCGTGGCGTTTGTTGGCAAAGGTGTGACGTTTGACACCGGCGGTATCTCATTGAAGCCCGGCGCCGGCATGGACGACATGAAATGGGACATGGGCGGTTCCGGCGTTGTGATTGGTCTGATGAAAGCGCTCGCCGGGCGCAAGGCAAAGGCCAACGTCGTCGGTGTTGTCGGATTGGTTGAAAACATGCCCGACGGCAATGCACAGCGCCCGGGTGATATCGTCACGTCGATGTCCGGCCAGACCATTGAAATTCTCAACACGGATGCCGAGGGCCGCTTGGTTTTGGCCGATGCGTTGCACTACACGATCGACCGCTTCGATCCGAAATTCGTTGTCAACCTGGCGACGCTGACCGGTGCGATCATCGTTGCCCTGGGCACCGAACACGCGGGCTTGTTTTCAAATTCCGATCAATTGTCCGAACGTTTGTCGAAGGCCGGTGAACAGGTTGAAGAAAAAGTCTGGCGTCTGCCCTTGGGCGATGCCTACGACAAGATGATCAAATCAAACGTTGCCGACATGCAGAACATTGGTGGGCGCAATGCCGGATCCATTACAGCGGCGCAATTCCTCAAACGCTTCGTCGGCAAGACCCCTTGGGCACACTTGGATATTGCCGGCGTGACGTGGTCGAAAGCTGACGCGCCGACGGTGCCGAAGGGCGGCACGGCATTCGGCGTGCGTCTGTTGGACCGATTGGTGACCAACCACTACGAAAAGGGCTGATCAAAAGGGCATAAACGTGACCGATATCGCCTTCTATCATCTGGAACGCGCGTCGCTGGAAACCGCATTGCCGAAGCTTTTGGAGAAGACCTTGGAAGCCGGCAAGCGGGCCTTGGTGATGGCTGGGTCCGAAGCACGTGTTGAGGCATTGAACAATGCGCTGTGGACCTATGATCAAGATTCCTGGTTGCCACACGGCTCCGCTAAGGACGGCGCACCGGATGATCAGCCGGTGTGGTTGGCAACTTCGGATGAAGCACCGAACGGCGCGGATTTTCTGTTTCTTACGGACGGTGCCACGTCCGGGCGACTTGCTGAATTCGAACGTTGTTTCGAAATTTTCGACGGCAATGATCCGGCCATGGTTTCGACGGCACGTGAACATTGGGAGGCCTATAAGGAAGCCGGTCATGATCTGGCCTATTGGCAGCAGACGGACCGTGGGGGTTGGGAAAAGAAAGCCGAGCAATCGGCCTCAGACGATGGGTCTCCACAAGAGCCTACATAGGGGAAATTACCATGAAATGGGTGCTGGCGACGGTTCGCCACGAAACCAATACATTTTCGCCGCTGCCGACGGAATTGTGCGACTTTTCACGCGGTACCGGCATTGACGCACCGCTTTACGGCGATGCGGCACGCGCTGCGATTGAAGGCACCAACACGCCGATAAACGGGTTTTTGGATGTTGCTAAAAAGGCCAAGGCTGAGATCGTGGTGCCGATTTATGGTAATGCCGCGCCCAGCGGCAAAGTGACGGACGCGGCGTTTGATCACATGACCGAAGTGATTTGCAACGCAGTCGGTGAGGGATGTGATGCGGTTTTTCTGGACCTGCATGGCGCCATGGTTTCCGATAGCCATGATGATGCCGAAGGGGAACTGCTGGCGCGGGTCCGCGCAGTTCAGCCCGATGTTCCCATTGCCGTCGCACTCGATTTTCATACCAATCCGTCGGATCGCATGTTGGACAACATGACCACGGTCGCGGTCTACCGAACCTATCCGCACATCGATATGCGTGAAACAGGAACCCGGGCCGGCCAAGTGATGTGGCGTGCGCTGAAAGGTGAGATTAATCCGGTGATCCATTGGGGCCGCAAACCGATGCTGACCCATATGTTGAAACAAACGCCATCCATGCAGCCGATGAAGGATATCATGGATCGTGCAATCCAGGCCGAGGCGGACGGCGAGGTTGCTTTGGCCTCGGTCTTGGGCGGGTTCCCGCTGGCGGATATTCCGCATGTCGGTGTGTCGGCTTTTGTCGTCACTGATGGCAATGACCCTGCCGGGCCGGCTTTGGTTGATGAACTGCTAGGCATGGCCTGGGACCGCCGCGCAGATTTCGTCTATGAGATTGAGCCCATGGCGGCGTCCATCGCCCACGCCAAGACGCTGACGGAAAAACCCGTGGTTTTGGCCGATCACGGGGACAATACCGGCGCGGGCGGCAATGTCGATGTGATGGCCGCCCTGGAAGAGGTCATGCGCCAGGGTCTCACCAATGTCGTGGCCGGCACCTTTTGGGATCCCATCACCGTTGCTCAGATGATTGATGCGGGCATTGGCGCCGAGGTTACCCTCCAATTGGGTGGCCGCACGGATATGCCGGCGCTGAATTTGAAGGGCAAACCCCTGGAGGTCAGCGGCAGGGTTTCGGCGATCACCGATGGCGTGTTCACCATCACCGGCCCAATGAACACGGGTTCGCGCGCCGATCTTGGCCGCACTGCCGTTCTCGACACCGGCGACATCGAAATTTTTGTATCAGAAAAACGCTTCGAGCCCATCGACGCGGGCATGTTTGCCCACGCCGGGATCGACCCGACCCAAAAAGATTTCGTGTTGGTCAAATCGCGACAACATTTCCGAGCCGGCTTTGAAGATTGGGCGGCGCATATCGTTATGGTGGCTGGGCCGGGCGTTTGCAGTTCGGACTATTCACTGTTTCCATTTAAAAATCTCGCGCGGCCGATCTATCCCCTGGATGAGATGTAGGAGACGACCACCATGACCAAACGCTGGATGAATAGACCGGACGGCTCGACCTGGGGTGACTGGGGTGAGGACGACCAACGCGGGCGGATGAATTTGGTGACCCCCGAGCGCCGCGTTCAGGCGGCCCGCGAGGTCAAGGATGGCCTCAGCTTTTGCCTCTCCATGCCGTTGGATCTGCCGGGCGGCAACGCGGTCAATCCGAAACGTCTGCCACCGCAATTCGGGCCCGTATTCCATCCACCGGGCGCCAAGGATTTTTACTACAACTACGATTGGAACGCAGTTGTCGAAGGCAACATGGACATTACGTCGGATGAGTGCGTGACGATCTATTCCCAATATTCGACTCAATGGGACAGTTTCGCTCACGTGGGTTCACGTTTTGATGCGGACGGCGACGGCGAAGCGGAAATCGTCTACTACAACGGCTACCGGGGCGGCGAACACATCAAGGGCCCGGATGACCCCGATGGCATGGGCGCCCGGGCGCTCGGCGTCGAGAATATGGCCGCGTCGGGCATGCAGGGACGCGGTGTCGTGGTCGATTTCCACCGTCATTTTGGTGATGAGCGTGTTGCCGTCAATTACGATCTGTTGATGGACGTGTTCAAGAAGGACGACGTCGTTGTCGAGGAGGGCGATTTTTTTCTGTTCCACACCGGTTGGGACAACATGCTTTTTGAAATGGCCGGTGACCCGGACGCCAAAAAACTACATAGTTCCGGCGCTGTTCTTGATGGTTTTGATGACCGCATGTTGCAGTGGATTACTGACAGCGGCGTCGTCGCGTTAATCTCCGACAACATGGCCGTGGAAGCGCCTGATGGATACGGCGAAAGCCATGGCGGCTGCACACGGTTGCCGATTCACCGCCACTGCCTGTTTCGCTTGGGCGTGCATCTGGGTGAAATATGGCATCTCGCCGAGCTCGCCACAGCGCTTCAGGAACGTGGCCGCTCGCGTTGCTTGCTGACTGCGCCGCCGCTCCGAATGCCCGGCGCAGTGGGTTCACCAGCGACACCGGTGGCGACGATTTAGATGCGTTAGAAATCGGCGTAAATTCGGTGGGATGTGAATTAGCGACACCGCTCGCCACCGCCCGCAAACACCGAGTAATCAGGCTTGTTTGGACTCTATAGGCTTCGCGTTCGGAAAGGTCAGCGAGACAACGGTTCCTTTGCCGACCTCACTTTCTATATTCAGGTTGCCATCTTCGAAATCGACAAGCGAGTTTACGATCGCCAATCCCAAACCTGTACCTTCTTGAGCAATGTCAGGATTTAAATGAGATTGTGAAAACGGCTCCAATATCGTGGGTAATTGATCTGTTGGAATTCCAATGCCGGTATCACTGACCTCAATACAAATTTCCTGGTCGGTTGCAAATGCAGAGATCTCCACGGTCCCGTTTTGGTTTGTAAACTTAAGAGCGTTGGAGAGTAGGTTTTGGACAATTTGAACGATTGACCGCTTGTCCGCATATAGCGGCGGCAAGCCATCGGCGGTCTTCAATGACAAACTGATTCCCCGATTTTCAAAATCCTGCACAACATTTCGAAGACAAGTGCTCAGTAAGTCTTTGATGTTGATCGATTCTTTAACGGTATGGCGTTTTCTGGCCTCGATGGCCGAAATATTGAGAATATCGTTGATCAGCGTCAGCAGGTGCGCACCGCTATCGTGAATGCCGTTGGCATATTCATCGTATTTGTCGGAACCCAAAGGCCCGAAGCTTTGTGAGCGGATGAGTTCACTGAAGCCCAAAATGGCATTCAAATGCGTGCGAAACTCGTGGCTCATGGTGGCTAGGAATGTTGACTTCGCTTGATTGGATTTCTCCGCGTGTTCCTTGGCGGCGAGAGCTTCTATCTCAGCCCGTTTTCGATTGCTGATATCAAGCGATACCGTGACAACGTTCGCGGGCACTCCGCTTTTGTCATGGAGTGGGACCTTCGTCGTCAACAGCGTGTGTTGGTCGCCGTTGAAGTCGTGCCAACTTTCCTCATAATTCAATTTGGCAGTGTTCGTTTGGAAGATTTCTTCATCAATTGCCCGTGTGAGGTTGCCGTGGGATTCACCGACGATCTCCGATGCTGTTTTTCCCACGGCTTTACTCGGCGTGGTCCCGTATAGATCGGCCTGGTATCGGTTCATGAAGATGTAACGAGAATGGCGGTCCTTCGCATTGATCATTGCGGGAATGGCGTCAATGACTGCATGCAATGTTCGTTCACTGGTATCGGCATCAGATTTCGCCCTTTGAAGTTCCCGTGTTCTTTCGTCCACAAGTTGCTCTAGGCTTTGATTTGCTTTCTCGCTATCGGCCTTGGCCTCACTCAATTGATGGTTTTCATAAAGTGAAGATAGTCCGGCCTGGATGATTTCACGGAACTGTTCCAATAACTCACGACATAGGTCGGAATAGGGATTTTCCTGCGTATCGAGTATGCAGATCGTGCCGAATACGGCACCGGTGGGCCAGAGCAGCGGTAGGCCGCAATAGGAGATCATGTCCAGGGCGATATCGGGATTGTCGTCCCACTTGGGATCGATCAAGGCGTTGAGCACCAGTAATTCTTGGCCGGTGCTCATAACGGTTTCGCAGTAGAGCCCTGTGTCCAGTTGGGCCCGCTCGCCCATTTCATAAACATTGCCGTCAGTTTGGCTTTTGAGAAAGACCTCAATTTCCTGGCTGTGTACCCGCATGATTAACGCCGCTGGTACATTCGTCGCCTTGGCCAAGACATTGATTGACCGCTGCCAGGATTCCCTCAGCGAAGCAGATGGTTCAATGAAGTCAAAAATTTCATATTTTGAATTTTCCGACACCGGCCCCAACCCCAGTTCTTCTCTTCTAGCGGTCAACGATATCCGCCAATGATCTCCACGCCAAATTCAACCGCGAATACAATAGTAGGTAACCAAAGATATTAGCGCAATGATTGCCGGAAATCGGTCGGGTCAATTTGACGCTAACGCCACGCGTTGATCCGCTCCGAAGTCTTCATAGGTTATGCAGGCTTGTCGCCCTCAATCGTGACACGGCGCATGTGGCGGTATTTGCCTGGGTAGTCATCAAGGGCGTAGTGCTGGGTGCAACGGTTGTCCCAGACGGCCAGCGTGCCGGGCAGCCATTTGAGCCGGCAGGTAAATTCCGGGCGAATGGCGTGGCGGCAGAGATAGTCGAGCAGGGGTTTGCTTTCATCAACCGTCATATCCTTGAACCGCAGGGTATGGGAATCGTTGACGTAGAGGCCCTTTAAGCCGGTTTCCGGGTGGGTGCGGACGACGGGGTGTTCCGATTCCATCGGCTCGCTTTCTTCTTTGTAGGCATTCTTCATGCCGGACAAATTGGCCAAGCGCTTTGCACGGCCGCCGGGATAAAGCTTTTCCGAATGATTAACCGCGATCAGCCCGTCGAGCATACCTTTCATGCCGTCTGATAGGGTCTCGTAGGCGAGAGTCGTATTGGTGAACAAGGTATCACCCCCGACGTCGGGAACTTCGCAGGCATAAAGCAACGTGCCCATATCAGGGATTGGTTTATAGGTCGTGTCGGAATGCCACACACCGCCGAAGTTCACCGCATCTTCAGGGGTTTTGATCACTTCGTGGGCTTCCGGTACGCCATCGACGCCCGCAAGGAACGGATAGATCGCCGGCTTGCCGAAAATCCGCGCGACCTCGGTTTGGCGCTCAGGCGTCAAATCCTGGTCGCGAAAATAGATCATTCGGTGATCGAGAAAAGCCTGGTGGATATCGTTCCTGATTTGATTGCTCAGTTCGCCTTGCAGATCGACGCCGGTAATCTCGGCGCCCATGGCACCGGCTAGGGGAATAATGGTGATTGTGTCGGCGGGCATCGGTTATCCTGACCTTTACGGCGTTGCGGCGCGAGCTTCATCGGCCTCCGGCAGCGCGTCAAACCACCAATTCGGGCCATCGCCCTGTTGTTTGACTCGAAGATGACCACGCCATTCATCGTCGTTGCTGCCTGGGTAGTCAGCCCGGGCATGGGTGCCACGGCTCTCTTCGCGGCGGCTGGCAGCTTGTAAGATCAGATCGGCGGCAGCGGCGGCCAATTGAAGCTCCAGGAACTTCTCAAGTCGGCGAGGCTCATTGATGCCACGGGTTTGCGCGGCGCTGGCCGCGATGGCGCGAATTTTCTCCAATCCTGTGGCCAAGCCGTCGGCATCACGTCGGATACCGCCATAGCGCCACATGATTTTGCTGAGTTCGGCCCGTTGGGCATCTGGATCGACGCGGGGCTCATCGGTTTCCGTCAAGGGCGGCGGCGCATCCGCGTTCGCGCCTTTCCCAAGATTATTGGCGAAGTCTGTCGCCGCCTTGCCGGCGCGGTGGCCAAAAACCAAACATTCCGTCAGCGCGTTGCCGCCCATGCGGTTGGCACCGTGCATGCCGCCCGACGCCTCACCGGCTGCATAAAGACCCGGCACGCTGGTCGCGCCGTGCAGATCTGTTTGCGCGCCGCCGCCAGAGAAATGTGCGACCGGGGCAACCCTCAGCGGCTGGTTCCAGGCATTGTATTTGGCATCCAGAAAAGCCCATTTGGTGGCCGAGATCGGGTTGACCGACCAAGCCTCTTTCGTCACGTGGGTGAGGTCGATGTAGACTTTGCCGTCGTGTTTTTCTATTTCTTCGTAGAGCGCCTGTGAGAGGGCGTCGCGCGCGTGGGTCGCGGCGGGTCGGACGGTAATGTTGTACTTGTCCAAGATATTCTCGCCGTCGGCGTTAATCAGATGGCCGAGATCGGCGCCGTCGGGCTCAATCAGAAAGATCGGCTTTCCCGGCTCGGCGATGGCGACAGGATAGAACTGTACGAATTCCAGATCCTGCATCACGCATCCCGCTTCATAGGCCAAGGTGTGGCTGTCGCCGCCCATGCGCTTGGGATTGTCATGGTTCATGAACAAGGCGCCGGCGCCGCCGGCCGCCAGAATAACAGCCCCACCACGCAATTCGACCCATTGTTTGCGCCTGGCGCCATAGGCCCTGATGCAGACCCCGTCGTTGCCGGCTGAGATGGAACGCACCACCAGATTATCAACGAAGCGCACCCCGATTTCCTGAGCCTTGGCAACCAGACAGAGGATAATTTCGCGGCCCCAAACCGGGATTCGATCACCAGGGTCGTCCTTCGGCAGCGCCATGAACACGCCCTTGGCAGTTTTCGTGTTCAATCCCCATTCGATGAGGTCCTGAAAACGCTCGGGAATTTCGGCCGCAGCGATATCGACCATGTCATTGTCATTGAGGCCGCGCCCCGCGGTCAGCACGCGATCTTTGTATTCATCTTCGGTCAAGCCACCCCAAGGCGCGGCAAATGCGCCGACGGCAAAAGTCGTCGATGTCCCCTTGCCGGGCCCGCTTTTGCCGACCACGGCAACGTCCGCGCCTTCCAGCCGCGCCGAAATGGCTGCGGCCAAGCCAGCCGCACCGGAGCCTATCACCCAAACGTCGGCATTTATGGTTTCCAAAATGAATTCCTCAAGACGGTGGCTTTTTTGCACCTAACGTTCGCTGGGAACTTTAGTGCCTAGAGCTATATAGGTCTACTGCTATCGAGTATTGTCGGAAAATAGTGGTATTCAACTCCCGCCTCTGGCCAGTGATATGCCACCGCAGACATAGAGGAGTTGCCCGTTAATGAACCCGGCGCGCTCATCCATGAACGAGGCGACGCCGTGCGCGATGTCATCGGGGGTGCCCAACCGTCCGGCGGGGATAGTACCGATGATTTCTTGGGTGCGTGGCATGTCAGATGGGTTAGCCGCCGTGAACATTTCAGTTGCGATGGGGCCGGGTGCGATGGTGTTCACGGTGATGCCATATTGAGCGAGTTCCAATGCCCACACGCGGCTCATCGACGCTACGCCGCCTTTTGACGCGGCGTAGGCCGTGCGGTGCGTTTTGCCCAGGTGCGCGCGGCTGGAAATATTGACGATACGCCCAAAGCCTTCCGATTTCATGTCGTCGATGACCGCCTGCGCACAGAGCATCGGTGCGCGCAAATTGATATCCATGGTGCGCTCGAAATCGTCAATCTCGGTATCGGCGAGTGTGCCCGGCAGCGCGATGCCGGCATTATTGACCAATCCCGTCACCGGGTCGTCCTTAGCGATAATATCAAACGCCGCAGCCAGGGACGCGGGGTCCGCGAGGTCGGTTTCGATCCAACGGGCCGACGCATCTTCGCCGTTTCCCGGCGGGGTCACGTCAAGATTGACGACCCGCCAACCGTCGGCGTTAAGGCGTGCGGCAATGCCCTGACCGATGCCCCGGCTGGCGCCGGTAACCACTGCGGTGCGTGTCATCTGTCGATCCTTCCTTGCCAAGACGATGATGTTCCCTCGCATATCCCCCGCCCGGCCACAAGCCGTGCCAGCGGGGTTGCAACCGGGATTGCCTTATCCGATGCTCGGTCTTAGTCAAAGGAAGATGCATATGAGCAACACCCATCACCCGGTCTGGCGGTCCTTGCTGTTCGTGCCGGCCAACAACCCAAAATTTATTGAGAAGGCGTACACGCGCGGTGCCGACGGGATCATTCTTGATCTTGAAGACAGCGTGCCCGAGGCGGAATTGGACGTCGCCCGCGCAGCGCTACGCGATGCGGCGGCGTCGGTGTCGCGGAACGGCGCGGATGTGTTGGTCCGGATCAACAATCCCGATGATCAGGCGGCTGCCGACATTGAGGCAGCGGTGTTTCCTGGCGTCAAAGCCCTATTTTTGCCGAAAGCCCGCGATGCCGATCATGTCCGCGATATTTCGGCGCAAATTGCCAAATGCGAGTCCGCTGAAGGCATGGCGCCCGGCGCCGTGCGTTTGGCGCCGATGATTGAAACTGCCGATGCTTATTTCAAAGCCGTAGAAATCGGCCGCGCCGATCCCAGAAACGTCGCCATGAACCTGGGCGGCGAAGATTTCGCCATGGATGTCGGCATGGTGCCCGGCGCAGATACCTTGGCGATGCCCAAGCAGCACATCATCATTGCCGCGCGCGCCGCCGGGTTGATGCCGATGGGTTTGATGGGGACAGTTGCGGATTTTGGTGACCTAGACGGCATTCGATTGGCCGCCGAAACCGCCAGACGCTTCGGCATCGACGGCGCGTCGTGTATTCACCCGTCCAACGTCGCCATCCTCAATGCGGCCTTCACGCCCAACCCAGCGGAGGTCGATCACGCCGAGCGCGCCATCTCCGCTTACGCTAAGGCCACGCGCACGGGCAGTGGTGCAATCACCGTTGACGGCAAGATGATTGATGTGCCGGTGGTTCAGCGGGCCGAAAAACTGCTGGCGCGGTGGCGGGCCATTCAGGCCCGGGATGCCGGCTAGGGCGGGCGTTTGCGAATACCCACATTCCGATTCCGTACGTTGGCGCGACTCCGAATGCCGTTGATGATAGGATCATTGCGCGTTCAGGCGGTTTAAGGAGATGAGCAGATGGCGTTTTATCTGGCACGGGCCAAGGTGTCCCAGGAATTCATGGAAGCGTTGGTGCAACGGCCGGAAGACCGGCTTGTATCGACCACCAAGCTGATGCAGGGGATCGGCGGGCGGTTACATTATTATTTCTTCTGCTTCGGTGAATACGACATCGTCTTGATTTATGAGCTGCCGGACAACCAGTCGGCGGCGTCGCTGTCTATGGTAATGACGTCGGCGGGCACCGTCACCGAAGTTGAGACGACACCTTTGTTGACCATGGAAGAAGCCATCGGCGCCATGCAGACGGCGGGCGAGGCGGTCGGCATTTACCAGCCGCCAAGCCGCGCAGAGAAATCAGGCGCCTGAGCCTAAGTAGCGGTCCTGACCGTTTTCATCAGGCGGACGGCGCAGCATATAAGCGAGGACGCCGCCGGCACCTGCCATGATCGCCATGGGCAAATAGGCGGCGGCGCCTTGGGTTGCGTAAAGGTGGCCCGAGAACGATGACGCCAAGCCGAAGCCTAGCCCCATGACGGCTGCCGCGTACACGCTTTGCGCCGTCGCCGCGATGGCCGGGTCCATGCGCCGGGCGATAAAATGGATGGCGCCTAAATGCGCCGCACCAAAGGTCAAACCGTGCAGTGCTTGCAAGACAACAAGCGCGCCCAGGTCATCTGTCATCCCGGTGAATCCCCAACGAATGAGGCCGGCGAGGCCAGCCAGCGCAATTAGGCGCGCCGCGCCGAACCGGCGGATTAATTTCTCGCCCCAAATGAACAACAGAATTTCGGCGACGACACCTTCCGCCCAAAGTGCGCCGATGACGAACTCGGACAAGCCCGATTTCTGCCAATGAATGGTGCCGAAGGCGTAATAGATGATATGGCTAGTCTGGATCAGACCGGCGGCGGCAATAAAAACTAGAAATGTCCGGTCTTTGAGGACCGTCAGGATTAGCGTCTGCACCTCTGGCGACTTTTCGTTTGAGGGTGCCGCGGCATTGACATCGGGCAGGAAAAACGCGGCGGCGGCCACGGCCAACGTGCCGCCAAACGTTGCCCAATACACAAGATCAATATCTCGGCCCGTTAACAACCAGCCCATGCCCCAGGCACCTATGATGAAGGTCAGCGATCCCCACAGCCGAATGCGCCCGTAGTCCAAATCCTGGTTTCGGCCTAATTGCATGGTCAGGGTTTCGATGATCGGCATTAACGGAGACCAGAAAAAGAAAAACGCCATGGTCACCAAAAGCACCGGCCAGAACCCTTGGGCGCCGTAAAACATCGAAAACGCGGCGCCGGCGATGATAGACAGTGCGATGAGTGGGCGTTTTCGTTCGCCGGTGCGGTCGGCAAATCCGGCGACCAACGGATTGGCGAACACTTTCATCATCATACCGACCGCCATGACCACGCCGATCTCTTCCGGCCCCAAGCCACGGCTCGACATCCACAGCGGCCAAAACGGCAGCATCACCCCGATGACCAAAAAGATGACCCCGTAATAGGTAGCGAGGCGGACGGCAGTCATGGTTTGAGGCTTTCGCGGAAGCTTGCGAGATAGCGCAGCCCGGCTATGGCGCGGCTGCCGTACCAAGACACCATTTCCGCATCGATCAACTTGGCCTTGGCGGCGTGATCAGGGAAGGCCGCGCGGAATTCTTCAAGATGCGTTTCGGTGAAACTGAAGGGTTCGGTTGAAAATAAAACGTGGTCGGCATTGCTTAACAATTCTTCGTCCAGCACAACCTCGGGATAGCGCACCGCCGGGTCATGGCCAATGGTCTGCAGGTTCCCCAAGGCGAAAAACCGCGAGATGTAAGTGTCGCTGGAAATCGTCATCCACGGGTCCTGCCAAATTAAATAGAGGACTTTGCGTGCGGACAAGCTGTCATCAATGGCCGTCAACGCCGCATCGAAATCCACGCATAAAGTTTCCGCCGCATCTTGCCGATCAAATAGGCCGCCGATCAGCCGGAACAGCTTGAGGTTATCACGCGCTTCAATGGGATGGGTGACAATGACCTGGAGGCCGGTATCGGCCAAGGCGTCGGCTATCTGTTTCGGTGTTTCATCAACATTGACAATCGCGTGTGTCGCGCCGGTCTCGGCAACCTTCTCCATATTGATCCGCTTGGTGCCGCCGACGCTGGGGATCGACTGGACGCGGTCCGCTGGGTGCACACAAAACGCCGTCCGACCGGCAATCTGGCTTTCCAACCCCATTTCAAAAAGAAGTTCGGTAATACTCGGGACCAGGCTCAGGATACGGGCGTCCGGGCCGGCGGGAAGATGCGCGGTGTCGGCATCATCGGTGAACGGCGCGGACATCGTTATCCCGCAACCTCCAACTGTTCACTCAGCGCTAGCCAGGCTTCTTCGGTTTTTGCCAGCTCGTCTTTGATCTCGGCGTGGCGGAGTTGGAGGTCCATGAGTTTTGACGTCGAGCCTCCATAGACTTCCGGATCGGCGAGCTGCGCCTCAAGGTCTTCGCGTTTGACCGCGAGTTTTTCCATTTGTTTTTCGTGATCTCGGACGGATTTTCTGAGGCCGGCCGTCTCGGCGCGTCGGGCCGCGCGTTCGCGCCGGGCATCCTTGCGGCTGGCGCCGGTCTCAGGCCGAGTGTCATCGCGGGATTCGCGTTGCTGGCGGCGTTTGGCGCGGCGTAACTCAATAAGTTCGCGCGCATAATCATCAAGATCACCATCAAACTGCGTGCATTTGCCATCGCCGACTTTCCACAACCGGTCGGCAACCAACTCAACCAAGTGGGCATCATGGCTGACCAGGATTACGGCGCCATCATACATGTTGAGCGCCTGGATCAGGGCTTCGCGGGCATCGACATCCAAATGGTTTGTCGGTTCGTCCAGCAGCATCAAATGCGGTGCTTCCAGGCTCATCATGGCGAACAGCAACCGGGCTTTTTCACCGCCAGATAGACCTTCACAAGTGACATCGGCACGCTCGCCGGAAAAACCGAACCGGCCCAGATGCCCGCGCACCTTGGATTCCACCGCCATCGGCATCAACCGCGAAAGATGCTGATAGGGCGTTTCCGACAGCGTCAGTTCTTCCGCCTGGTGCTGGGCGAAATAGCCAACCTTGAGCTTTGATGATTTTACCAACTTGCCCTGCATAGTCTTGAGGCGCCCGGCCAAGAGCTTCACCAGCGTCGACTTGCCATTCCCGTTGGCGCCGATCAGTGCGATGCGGTCGTCCATGTCGATGCGCAGATCGAGCCCGCTCAGGATGGCGTTGTCGTCGTAACCGACCGAGGCCTCGTCCAATGCGACAAGGGGAGGCGACAATGGGTCGGGGTCGGGAAATTGAAAGGTGATTGTCCGGTCGCTCGCGGCTGACGCGATGGGCTCCATCTTTTCCAGCATCTTCAACCGGCTTTGGGCTTGGCGGGCTTTTGAGGCCTTGTAGCGGAAGCGTTCGACGAAAGCCTCAATATGGCGGCGCTGGGCCATTTGCTTGGTCCGCATCTTGGCGTCGAGTTCCTGACGTTCGCGCCGGGTGCGTTCGAACCGGTCATAGCCGCCCTGGTAGCGGACCAGTTTGGTGTCATCCAGGTGAACGATTTCGCCGACCACTTTGTTCAACAGCGTGCGGTCATGGCTGATGACGACCAATGTGCCTGGCCAGGTCGCCAGATAGGTTTCCAGCCAGAGGGCGGCTTCCAAATCGAGGTGGTTGGTCGGTTCGTCCAATAGCAAGAGATCAGGGTTAGCAAAAAGGGCTGCTGCCAAGGCGACACGCATCCGCCAACCGCCGGAAAATTCGGCGACCGCGCGGTTCTGCTCGGCCTCGTTGAAGCCTAACCCGGCCAAAATACGCGCGGCGCGGGCCGGCGCGGTTTCGGCGTTGATATCGGCCAGTCGGGTGTGGATTTCGGCAATGTCTTGGGCTTCGGTGGCGGTCTCGGCACGGGCCAGCAACTCGGCGCGCTCCGTGTCGGCGGCCAGAACAACGTCTATCAAGGTTTCCGGGCCGGCCGGTGCTTCTTGGGCAACGGTGCCGACGCGTCCACCCGGGCGCAGCTTGATCGCGCCGCCATCGGCGGACAATTCACCCAGTATCAGCTTGAACAATGTCGTTTTGCCCGAACCGTTGCGTCCGACCAGCCCGACGCGGTGGCCTTTGGTGACGGCCACGGTTGCGTTATCAAATAACGTGCGACCGCCGATCCGGTATACGAGGTTGGTGATATGTAACATGCGGCGCGTCTTAACACGCGCGCGGGGGAAGGGGAAGTCACCCGCGGTCTCGGGGAAGAAGGGAGGCATCCGTTCCCGGATATAAGGGCTGGCGCCCTGCATGGAGCCGACGATGTTGCTGATCGGCTGCAGTATCGGTCCTGCTACGGCGTTAGTTCCTGGCCCAGAAGTTCGAATTCCGATTCGCGGTGTGTAGAACGCCGCCACACGAGTCCGATATGGCGGGAAGACGGCGTGGCAAGTGGAACGAGCGTGATGGGCGCGACCTGAGAGATGCCGCCATCCGTTGCAAGTTGTGGCAACAAAGTAACCCCCATGTTCGCTGCTACCATTTGAACTAGGGTGTACAGACTGGTCGCGGCAAACGCCCCTCGGTGTTCGTGCTGTTCGTGTCCGCAGGCATCCAAGGCATGTCCGCGCAAACAATGGCCGTCCTGAAGCAAGAGCAGCCCTGAATTGTCCAAGTCATCTGGGTCGATCTTTTCTTTCGCCGCCAACGGATGGGTGGCGGAACACGCGAAGTGAAAGAAATCCTCGAAAAGAAACCGGGTCTCAAAATCTTCAACGTCATAGGGCAAGGCGATGAGAGCGACATCGATATCGCCTCGGCGCAACTTCTCCAGGAGATCATCGGTCTGTTCCTCGTGCAGGTAAAGCCGAAGTTCCGGGTACTTTCGCCACAGCGCCGGTAAAACTCTGGACAGCAGAAACGGCCCAATCGTCGGGATGACGCCCAAATGCAAATCGCCCGTTAGCGGCGCCTTCTTTGTCGCCGCGGCGAGGGTCATGATCTCTTCGGCATCTCTCAGCAACTGGCGGCCACGTTCGGCAATCTGGTGACCCACCGGAGTCATCAACACCGAGCGTTTGGTCCGTTCAGCCAGGATAACATCCAGCACGCTCTCCATGTCCCTGATCCCCGCGCTCAGGGTCGACGGCGTTACGTTGCACAAGTCCGCCGCGCGGCTGAAATGGCATTCCTCGTCGAGTGCGGCGAGATACTCAATCTGTTTCAGGCTTGGCAGGATCTTCATTGCGGTTTTCCAATAATTCGTAAAAACCGAATAATAAAACGATTTTATATCGTTTTAAAGAATTGTTTTAAGCATCTATTTTCCTCCCATCAAATCGATCAACAAAAGCGAGTTCGTGGTAGACGTCATGAGGCTATTACTGAAAACAACCAGTTACGGGATCACCCACATTGTGGTTGCTACAGCGTTCGCTTACGCGCTGATCGGTGATCTGACGGCGGCCATCGGCATCGAATTGATCGAACCGATCATCCAAACCGGCGTGTTTAGTGTTCACGAACACTTATGGGAATCACCAGGCCGTCGATTGGATGGAAATTCCCAACCCGCTTCGTATTCAATCATTGGAACCGAGTTGCCGGCAGGCAAGCCGGCCTAGGAGCTTCAAATGACCAAATTTTTGGAATTGATGACGCAAGTATTTTTTACAACACAATACAACAAAAGGAGTGAAATCGATGAGTGAAGGAAAATGTCCGGTGATGCACGGTGGGATGACAACCGCCACCCCATCCAATTCCGATTGGTGGCCCAATGCCTTGAACCTAGATATCCTGCATCAGCACGACACCAAGACCAACCCAATGGGCAAGGGTTTTGACTATCGCGAAGAGCTCAAGAATCTTGATGTCGAGGCCCTCAAGACCGATCTGAAGGCCCTCATGACCGACAGTCAGGAATGGTGGCCGGCCGACTGGGGTCACTATGGCGGGTTGATGATCCGCATGGCCTGGCACTCGGCCGGGACCTATCGCACGGCCGACGGCCGTGGTGGCGGGGGGACGGGCAATCAGCGATTTGCGCCGCTCAATTCCTGGCCGGATAATGTCAATCTGGATAAGGCGCGCCGCTTGTTGTGGCCGATCAAAAAGAAATACGGCAACAAGATCAGCTGGGCAGACCTGATGATGACGGATGCCGATATGGCGATGATCAAGGACCCGGCCTATCGGGAGATTTCGGAGCGTTTCTACAAGGACCCGGAATATTTCTCGGACGTCTTCGCCCGCGCCTGGTTCAAACTGACCCATCGCGACATGGG
>JABJBP010000054.1 GCA_018665815.1 Rhodospirillaceae bacterium | reverse complement strand
AATCAGTTAAAATATTATCATAAATTATTATAAATAATTTGTGCGCTGCGCACTTTTTTATACATCCACACCCTATCGCTCGGAATCTTGCCGCGATATTGGCGCAAGGTGTCAGGAATTAACGGTTTGTTCATTGCCCAACAGCTAAGAAGCAATTGATTCGAAAGCAATTTTTGTGAAGACGCTGTTCGAATTTCGTGTTTTAATCTCGGCGCTACTGGGAATCCGCCGCAAAAAATGGGGCGTACATTGAGGGGAATAGCCGAGATTCCACCGAAACCGTTCATTTCAATGCTGAATTCACTGCCCGGCAGAGTGGTCCGCTGGGGCCGCGTTCCCGTATGCGCGGTAATATTGGCAGTCGCGGTCGGTTGGACAACTGGCCCGGCTCAAGCAGGGTATGCGTCCATTGTCGTTGAAGCTAAGACCGGTCGCGTTCTGCATTCAACCAACATCGACACCCGCAATTTCCCTGCTTCACTGACCAAGATGATGACCTTGTTCATGGTATTCGAAGCCCTCGAGTCGGGAAAATGGACGCTAAGCCAACGCCTCAAGGTTTCAGCTCGCGCCGCGCGCCAACCGGCATCAAAACTGGGGCTAAAGCGCGGTCAAACCATTTCCGTCCGCGATGCCATCCTGGCTCTGGTGACCAAATCGGCAAACGATGTCGCCAGCGTGATTGCTGACAATATGGGGGGCTCCGAGCGCGATTTCGCCTTGATGATGACCTCCATGGCGCGCCAGATCGGCATGAGCCGAACAATCTTTCGCAACGCATCCGGCCTGCCACACCGCAGCCAAATGAGTACAGCGCGCGATATGGCGCGGCTTGCCCAAGTTCTGATCCACCGGCACGGCAAGTACTACCATTATTTCTCGACCGGCTATTTCCGCTATGCCGGACGAAAACACCGCAATCACAACAAGCTTTTACAGACCTACGAAGGTGCCGACGGAATCAAGACAGGCTACATCCGGGCATCCGGTTTCAATCTGGCGGCATCGGCGAAGCGCGGTGAAACACGCCTGATCGGTGTGATTTTTGGCGGCAACAGCGTCAAGCACCGCAACAGGATCATGACTCGGCTGCTCAACAAAGGCTTTCGAATCATTGATGGAAAACAGCCGAAGACCCGCCATCTCGCGAAGACCGCCCCTAAGCGCCCGCCGCAACCGGCCACCGGTCGCGCTGTGACAAAGGGTAAATGGGGCGTCCAGGTCGGCGCCTACGCCCGCTATGCGCAGGCTTACGAATCGGCGCGCACCGCCGTTGACCTAGCCCCACATCATTTGCGCAAGGGCACGATCAAAGTCGTGCCGCTGAAGACCCGGCGCGGCCGCACGCTCTATCGTTCGCGTATTCACGGGCTTGGAAAACGGACCGCATACGCGGCATGCAAATTGCTGGAAAAACGCGACCGCCCCTGCATGGAACTCCGAATTAAAAAGGGCGTGCAATTCGCGGCCAACGCGCGCTAGGCCGATCAACGCCTTTCGCCTCGACACTTCCACTCTCAACAATGGTGAACTTTCAGGCCGACCCTTAAATTGCCGGCGGCTCGATACCGCTTAAGCGTAGTTGTCCGCACAAGGTTTGCTTCAAACGTTCAAGGCCTTCCGCATTGGTCGATTCACAACGCGCCACTAGTACGGCTTGGGTGTTGGATGCCCGCAACAACCACCAGCCATCCTCGTTTTCCACCCTGACGCCGTCAATATCAATGACACGGTAGCCGTCTCCGTCACTGAGGCGCTCGCGAACTTCGTCAATGATGCCGAACTTCTTGTCTTCGTCGCAATCAAATCGGATTTCCGGGGTATTGAGATAGGCCGGCAATGAATCTCGGATATCAGCCAGGCTTTCGTCACCGGCGGCGATGATCGACAAGAGCCGGACGGCGGCGTAAACCGCATCGTCATAGCCGTAATAACGGTGTTTGATAAAAATGTGCGCGCTCATCTCGCCAGCCAGCGGCGCGCCGGTTTCGGCAAGTTTTGCCTTCAGGTGCGAATGGCCGGTTTTCCAGAGCAGCGGGGTGCCGCCAAGCCGCGTGATTTCGTCTTGGAAAACGCGGCTGGCCTTGACGTCGGCGATCACGGTCGCGCCCGGCTCATCGGCCAAAACCTCGCGCGCCAGAATGACCAGTATCTGATCACCCCACAGCACGCGGCCTTTCTCATCGATGACACCGATCCTATCGCCATCGCCGTCGAAAGCCAGGCCGACATCACAGCCGTGCCGTGCGACCGCGTCTTTCAACTGAACTAGGTTTTCTTCCACCGTCGGATCGGGATGATGGCTGGGAAAGGTGCCATCGATCACTTCATTGATTAAAATATGTTCGCCGCCAAACCCGCCGACCAGTTTCTGCACGACGTCTCCAGCAGCGCCATTGCCAGGATCCCAGGCAACTTTCAAATCCCGGCCACCCGCGTAATCGCTAGCAATGCGCGTGACGTAGTCGTCGAAGACCGGCGATTCAATCGCTGTCCCCTCGCCGCTAGCGAAATCGCCGGCCTCAGCCCGTGCACCAAGGTTCTGAATGTCGACGCCGAAAAAGGCCCGGCCGCCCATGGTCATTTTGATGCCGTTGTATTCCGGCGGATTATGCGACCCGGTGATCATCAGCCCGGCATCCGTGCCAAGATGATGGGTGGCGAAATACAGCATCGGGCTGGGTCCGCATCCGACCCGGTGGACGCTCAGGCCACAAGCGACCAATCCGTTGACCACGGCAGCTTCCAGTTCCGGTGATGACAGCCGACCATCATAGCCGACAGCCACGCTGGTGCCACCTTCTTCAACAAGCTGGGAGCCAAATGCCCGGCCGATCATTTCCACATCAAGAACCGTCAGCGTCTTGCCGACAATGCCGCGGATATCGTATTCGCGAAGGATCGTCGGATCGAATTGGTGGCCGTTGGTCATATGCTGAAGGCCAAGATTATTTCGTCGACGGATCGGCAGGCGCAACCGGTGCCCGGCCTATACAGGCATATGAAAACCCCGCGGCGGCCATCTCTTCCGGATCATAGATATTGCGCAAATCAATCATCACCGGAGCCCTGAGAAGCGATTTCGCGCGCTCCAAGTCAAGGGCTCGAAATTCGTTCCATTCGGTGATGATAGTGACCGCGTCAGCATCGGTCATAGCCTCATACTCATCTTCGCACCAGATGACATCATCCATTATTTCGCGCGCCTCATCCATGCCTTCGGGGTCAAAGGCGCGGATCGTCGCGCCGGCGGCCTGCAGGCCGGCAACAATATCAAGGCTTGGCGAATCGCGCATGTCGTCGGTGTTCGGCTTGAAGGTCACGCCAAGCACGGTGATGGTCTTGCCGTTCACGTCGCCACCACAACTGGCGATCACTTTTTCGGCCATGCGCTGTTTGCGTTTGTCATTGATTTCAACCACGGTCTCGACAATTCGAAGCGGGCTGCCAACCTCTTCGGCGGTGCGGACCAGTGCCAATGTATCCTTTGGAAAACACGACCCGCCGTAACCCGGCCCGGCATGCAGAAATTTGCCGCCGATGCGGCCATCAAGCCCGATACCTCGTGCCACATCATGGACGTCGGCCTCGACAATTTCACAAAGATCGGCAATTTCATTGATGAAGGTGATTTTTGTCGCCAGGAAAGTGTTGGCGGCGTATTTGATCAATTCCGAGGTCTGGCGCGACGTGAAGACAATTGGTGTCTCCAGCAGATAGAGCGGTCGGTAAAGGCCTCGCATAACCTCTTGCGCACGCTCACTTTTGGTGCCGATGACGACGCGGTCTGGGCGCATGAAGTCTTCAATGGCCGAACCTTCACGCAGGAATTCGGGGTTCGACACCACGTCAAACTCAGCATCCGGATTGGCCTCGGCGATGATCCGCTCGACCTCGCGCCCGGTGCCCACCGGCACCGTCGACTTGGTCACCACAACGGTATAGCCATCGATGGCGCCGGCGATCTCTTCTGCGGCCGCATAGACATACGACAAATCCGCGTGCCCGTCACCGCGTCGGCTTGGCGTGCCGACGGCAATAAAAACGGCGTCGGCCTGGCCGACGGCATCAACAAGTTCCGTCGTGAAACTCAGGCGCCCGGCGTGAGCATTCTTTTCGACCAGCTCTTCAAGGCCCGGCTCATAAATCGGCATCCGGCCAGCTTCCAGCATGCTGATTTTGTCCGTGTCCTTATCAACACAAATGACCTCGACACCGAATTCAGAGAAGCACGCACCGGATACTAGTCCCACATATCCCGTGCCGATTATCGCAACGCGCATAGATTAAATCTCTTTCTGGCTCAGATTAAGTTGGTCAGATAATGGATTTGATGACTTCACGAATATCGCCGTTCAGATCGTCGCGCGCCACCGCAAACGCGACATTCGCGGCGACAAAGCCGATCTTGGTGCCACAATCAAACCGCCGACCTTCGAACCGCATGCCGTGGAATGGAATGTCGCCGATGGTCTTCGCCATGGCATCGGTCAATTGAATTTCACCACCGGCGCCGGTCTCGTGCTTGTCTAGATGCTCAAACACTTCGGGCTGCAATATATAGCGGCCGATAATCGACAGCGTCGATGGCGCCGACGCAGGATCGGGTTTCTCGACAAGTCCCCTAGCTCGCGCCAATGCCCCCTTCTCGCTCTCAACATCCAAAATGCCGTAGCGATTGGTGTGCTCACGCGGCACGTCCTCGACCGCGACGATGTTGCCGCCAACCTCGGCGTAGGCATCCATCATTTGTTTTAGGCACCCGGGCCCCGCCTGGATCAAATCGTCCGGCAGCAATACCGCGAACGGCTCACCGGCAATGAATTGGCGCGCGCACCAGATGGCGTGGCCCAAGCCCAACGGCCGGCGTTGGCGCGTGTAAGCAAGCTTGCCGGGATCGGGCATCATACGCTGGACGGCATCAAGCTCGGCTTCCTTGCCGCGCTCAATCAAGATGGCTTCAAGCTCATAGGCGTTGTCGAAATGATCTTCCATGAGGTTTTTGCCACGCCCGGTGACTAACACGAAATCCTCGATACCCGCTTCCTGAGCTTCTTCCAGCGCATACTGGATCAGCGGCTTATCAACGATCGGCAGCATCTCCTTCGGCATGACCTTGGTCGCCGGCAGGAAACGGGTGCCGAGACCGGCCACTGGAAACACGGCCTTACGGACGGGTTGAACCATGAAGTCCTCATCGAACGCCCGAAATCGGGCGCATAAACGTCTCTAAATCCCCGACTATTCAGGGCGCGATCTTTGTGCCACAGCCCATCGGGCATCGCAATATGTGGATTGGTTGGGATAGATGGTCGTGCTTAGAGTTGCGACTCGCGCCATGCCGCGTCGGGTTCCGCCGGCTCGGCGCCCAGTCCAGCAGCACGGACCCCCATGATCGCGGCATATTCATCTTTTTCCGACGCATCACCACTGATGCCAACGGCGCCGATCACATAGTCGTCTTCATCCAACACAAGAACACCGCCGGGCACCGGTACAAACCGGCCTTCCGACGCGTCGGTTAATGCAGCTACGAAATGCAGTCGCGACGACAGACGCTCCATTAACTTGCGGCCTGACGCCCCCATTCCCAATGCACCCCAGGCTTTGCCCATGGCGATTTGCGGCCGCAATATGCCGGCGCCGTCCTGGCGCTTGAAAGCAATCAGATGCCCACCGGCATCCAAAATAGCAATGCTCAACGCCTCAAATCCTTCGGCCAGCGCCGCCGCTATCGCGCCATCGACGATGGCTTCGGCGGCTGCCAACGGCAATGTCGGCTTTGATTTGAACAAATGACGATCCGTCATGTATTTCCCTTCCCGCAACAATCGGGTGAACTTACACCAATATCTTAGGGGCACCTCGAATAATGCCTTATTTCGACGATGGTAGAGTGAGCCGGGCTCGATGCATGCAATTTCTGCCAAAAACCATTGGTTCTCAGCGTCCCAGCGGAGCATTTCCCTGTGAGACGCCTTT
>JABJBP010000053.1 GCA_018665815.1 Rhodospirillaceae bacterium | reverse complement strand
CGTCAAAAATTGCGAAACCTTCTTGCAATGTTTCGACCGCGCTGCGCATGCGTTCTTCATATTTTTGCCGGGCCTGTTCAGCGTTCTTCTGCGCCGTCAGGTCAATATTGATACCTCCGAACGCCGTCATGTTTCCGCTTGAGTCGCGCACGGGAAATTTGATTACCAATACATGGCGCACGGTTCCATCGGCGAATGTCATCTGCAATTCTTGCTCGAGCACACTGTCATTTTCGATGACTTCGCGGTCCTGAATTTCAATTTGCCTGGCTGTTTCCGCGTCAATTCGATCGGAAATTGTTCGGCCGGCAAGGGTCTCCATATCCGTTCCAAGCCATTCCAAAAACAGCTGGTTGGCCAGCAAATACTTCCCATCCAAGTCTTTGAGGAATACGACCCAAGGGGCATTGTCGATGACCGCTCTGAAACGATCCTGAGTTTCGCTGAGGATGCTTTGCATTTGCCTTTGTGCGGTCAAGTCCCGACCCGTGCCGCGATACCCGGCGAAATCACCGTTGTCCAAAAACACCGGTCGCCCGCTGATGCTGATGTACATCGTGTTGCCGTCCGGGAGTTGCAAGTTGTATGAAAAATCCTGAAACGCCTCGTGCCTATCGAGCGCCGCGAAGTGCGCTTGCCAATGCGGATCGTTGGGCTGGGTGGTCGAAATCTCGCGCCGTGTTTTACCGATGAAACTGGAGCCGTCTATTCCTAGGGCATCAAAAATATGTCCGGAAAACCGTGTGAACCGTTTTTCGGAATCAGTCTCCCAAAACCAATCCGATGAAACCTCTGCATAGTCGCGCAGCCGCGCCTGCTCTTCTTCAATCTGTTGCTCCGCCAATCCGCGCTCGCGGCGAACGCCTTCCATGTCAGCGGCGTGGCGATTTCGCAGGTATGCGTATCCGACCGCGGACAATGCAAACATCACCGCCCCACTTATGAAGGCGGCTACATTCGGGGAGAGACTATCAGCAACCATGTCGAAATTTAATGCGCATACGCCCTCTCAAAGTAAGTCACCAATTTAGTGAACTTGCGGAGTTCGGTAAAAATCAGCGCGATTGCCTGAACTGATGATGACATCAGTCAACTGGCCGGCCCGAAGAACGCTCAAAGGGACGCTAACACCGGATTCACCGAGCGCCCACATGGATCGGAACAATTCCGGTAATGTCGAAACCGGATGTTTGTCGATGCCGACGATGAGATCTCCGGGTTGAAGCCCGGCTTGATCGGCGGGGCCGTCATCCCATAAACTGACGACAACGATCCGATTATCGGATTCCGCCGTCAACGCGCCGATCCACGGTCGCCCGGGTCTTTGCGGTCGGCCGAACCGCTGTAAATCGTCGATGATCGGGCCCAGTAAATCGATGGGCACGATCATATTGCCGTCGTAGGTCTGCCCACCTTCGGGGTTTTGTTGAACGTAAAGCGATCCGATACCGCAAAGCGTGCCTTGCGGTCCGATCAACGCGGCGCCGCCCCAAAAGGGGTGGGCCGGCGTCGTGAATATGGCTTCATCCAGCAGGTATTCCCAATACCCCGCAAACTCTCGTTTTTCCTCGACCTGGCCGGCTATAGCGCCCGTCCGTCCGCCGTGGCCGGCGACGACAATCGGATCACCTTCGAATAGATCAGCGGCACTGCCCAAGGGGATCGCCGGCGCCGACGTATGCCCCAAGGCCTGCACGAGCCCGAAACCCGTTTCATGATCGTAGCCGGCGACGTGGCCCGGGACAGCGGCGCCTGAGTGATCAACTAGCCAGATTGTTTCGGCTTCAACGACCAGATACCCGATTGTCAGGATCAACCCTTTCTCACCAATGACGACCCCGTGGCCGGCCCTTTCCGTGCCGAGAACGTGCGCGGTATAAGCGTTTTCCGGAACCTTGCTTTGCAGCGAGACAACCGAGTTAAGGGCGGCATCTAAGTCAAAATTACAAGCGGACGGGTCCGGCTGCAGTTGCGGTGCGATCATCGGCATGTCGAAATCAGGCATTGTCCGGTCCATCCGAAAAGAGGAACGTTTATCATGGCCATTCGGCGTGATGCTTGTCACTGACAAACTGTGCCAAACCGGTCAATTTTGGATGAGATGTACCCCATTCGTTAACCCGAGAACAGGAGTTGACGCCATGTTCGGATATGTCGAGACGCGCGACGGAGATATTCCCGCCTTCAAGCCCTTCGCGGTAGAACGCCGCAGCGGCCGACGGCGCCGTCGAAGCCCCGACTTTGGCAACCAAGACAACAAGCGGCACCGAAACAAGTTCGAGAGACGAATTGACTGGAATTGGCGATTTGCGGTCATTCGGCGATGGATGTCACGGGCCCGGTTTCAGCCGTTGACGTGAGAAGATGCAAGTTTTTGCAGGGCTTCTTTGATTGCCCCAAGGGGCGTTTGCCAATCTCCACGTGTCGGTTGTCGGAACAGTTTTAGCGACTGGTACCAGGGGGTGTCGCTGCGATCCAGCATCCACCGCCAGTCCGGCACATGTGGCAACAGGACCCACGCGGGGCGGCCCAACGCGCCGGCCAGATGCGCAACGGCGGTATCAACCGTAATGACCAAGTCCATGCCGGTAAGGATATTGGCCGTATCGCCGAAATCATTAATCTGATCTGTGAGGTCTGCAATCCGATGGGGCTCATCCAAATTAACCAATTGATCGCGGGCGGCGCCCATCTGCAGCGAATAGAAACGCATATTCGCCTGATCAGTCACCGTTGTCAGCGCCGACAATTCCAGCGATCGGTTGGCATCATTCGAATGCGTCGAACTTCCAGCCCAAACCAATCCAATGGCGAGGCCATCGCCAGGTAACTTTGTTAACGTGTCCCGCCTAGGCGGGTTCAGGTACCTGCCAGACGCGGGAATAGAGCCTAGTTCGGCCCTAAAACGGTCCGGTAAGCTGAGGATAGGTACGAAGTAGTCGAAATCCGGCATTGGATCGTCAGGCGTGATTATGGCGTCGACGCCCGGGGCGTCATTCATGAGCGCAGCTAGTTCGGGCCGGCATTGCAGCACGACATTGGCGCCCATTTCTTTTAGTCGAGGTGCATAACGTATGCATTGAATGGTGTCACCGAAACCCTGCTCACTGACTATTATAAGTCGCCGTCCATCCAGGCTTTGCGCTCGCCAAACCGGCTTTCCAAGATCGGCGCCCGGCATCTGTCTGCCTGCCCCTTGCCATCGCCATTCATAATCATCCCACGCATGCGAAAGTTCGCCTTTCAGCAGCCGGATAATTCCTCGATTGTAGTGGGCCTCCGCATGATCGGGCGCCCGCATCAATGCCGCATCGAAAGCGGCACGAGCCTCGCTGTATCGGCCAAGTTCTTTGTGTGTCACCCCGAAGATGTTGAGCGCCTCGGGATCATCTGGGTCGCAAGCAATGGCTTTTCCAGCTATATCGAATGCCTCGTTCGGATCATTGTCATCAAGCGCCAGCATAGCCAACGCCACATACGAACGAGGGTCACTCTTGCGTTCGGCGGCACATTGCTCAAGTTCCCGCCGCGCGTCCTTCGGCCGTTTCAGGCGACGGAGCAAAACGCCAAGCGCATAGCGTACTTCGGACAATCCGGGTGATTGCGCCAGTGCGAGTTCATAGTGCCGTGCGGCGTCGGCGAGGCTGCCTTTCTGGCGCAGCAAATTCCCGTAGTTGGCATGGAGTTCCGCCGTCTGCGGATGGAGGTTTAAGCCTTGCTGATAATATGCGGTGGCTTCGTCGATGCGACCTAAATCCATCAACAATGCCGCGAGATTGTTCAAGGTCGGCAAATGTCCGCGATCGCGCGCCAGGACATGTTGATATCCTGCGATGGCCTGATCCCAACGTCCATCACGATGGGCGACGACGGCGTCACGATAGTCTGTATCCTCGGGCGCCGAGGGTTGGTTCGAATGCGTCAATGTTCCGCCAATCAGTTGCCCTATCGAGTATAGGCCTGCCGCCGGGTTCCCCCAACTTGCTTCGTGTGCCGCGAGAAGGCAAAATTCGTCCCTGTTATTTATGAAATCAAGTAGAAGGACGTTTCATGGGCCAGACCATGAAAGCCGCAGGTGGCAGTGTTCGCGAGCGGGTTTCCGCGGCGGAATGGGAAGTGCGGGTCGATCTTGCTGCGTGTTACCGGTTATTTGCGCGGTACGGTTGGGATGACGGCATCTTCACCCATAATTCAGCCCGCGTGCCCGGAAACGAAGACCATTTTCTGCTCAATCCTTACGGCCTGATGTTCCATGAAATCACCGCCTCCAACCTGGTTAAAGTGGATATGGACGGCACGATTGTCGATGGCGGTGAATTGGGACAGGATGCCGACGTGATCAAAGCCGGATTCACCATTCATTCCGCCGTCCACATGAGCCGCGAGGACGCCAAATGTGTGACGCATACCCACACCATTGCTGGCATGGCTATATCCGCCCAAAAGGGCGGCTTGCTACCGCTAACCCAAAAATCCATGCGGTTTTACAATCGTCTCGCCTATCACGATTACGAAGGCATCGCCAACGATCTGGATGAACGCGAAAGATTGGTTGCGGATTTGGGTCCTCACAAGGCGATGGTCCTCAAAAACCACGGCCTGCTGACCACCGGAGGCACCGTCGCCGAGGCTTTTTCCCAAATGCGGTATTTGCAACATTCGTGTGAATCGCAAATTGCCGCCCAGGCCGGTGGTGAACTGACGATGCCGCCGCCCGAAGTTTGCGAGCATGCAGCCAGCCAGTTTGATAATTTGGGCGGTAATCAGCGCGGCAACGATGCCGGATTTGCTGCCTTGAAACGCATGCTTGATCAGGAAAACAATACTTATGCCACCTGACGCAGGAAATGAGCAGGCACTTGGCCAGGTATCGGTCCGCGATCAAGTCAGTGCCGAGGAATGGCAGCTTCGTGTCGATCTCGCCGCGTGCTATCGGTTGATTGCGCAAAATGGTTGGGATGATGCGATCTATACCCACAACACGGCACGCGTGCCGGGCGAAGGCGATCATTTCCTGATTAATCCTTTCGGCTTCAAATTCTCTGAGATTACCGCTTCAAGCTTGGTCAAAATCGATTGTGACGGCAACAAGGTCATGGACAGTCCCCATGATTTCCTTTTGCAGGGCTTTGTCGTCCATTCGGCCATTCATATGGGCCGGGAAGATGCCCATTGCGTTGTCCATACCCACACGCTTGCCGGCTGCGCCGTCGCCGCGCAAGCCGATGGATTGCTGATGACCAATCAAAAATCGATGATGTTCTACAACCGGATTGGCTATCACGATTTCGAAGGCTTAGCGGATGATTTGGAAGAACGCGACCGGATGGCTCAATCCCTCGGGGCACACAATGCGTTGATCCTCCGGAACCACGGCTTATTGAGCGTCGGCGAAACTGTCGCCGAAGCCTACACCACCATGCGCCGGCTGCAGGACGCCTGCGAAATTCAAATTGCCGCGCAAAGTGGTGGCGGCAAACTCATCATGCCGTCGGCCGCGACCTGCGAGCACACGGCGCACCAATTTGAGATTGGTCGGTCGTCGCCGGAACGCGAATGGGCGGCGGAGCTCAGAATGCTGGATGCCATCGATTCAAGTTATCAACACTAATCAACACCTCGCACATCCATAAGATAGAGAGTACGACCATGACCCATGGAATTATTTCCGCGCCGCAGCCGGAAGCTGTTGAAGCCGGTGCGCTGGCATTCAAAGCCGGCGGCAATGCCATTGATGCCGCCATCGCCTGTGCGTTGGTGCAGACCGCCGTTGATCCGCAGATGTGCGGCATCGCCGGGTTTGGGTCGATGCATCTATACCTGGCTGAGAGAAACCAGCATCTGCTGCTCGATTTTCATGGCCGCGCACCGAAGGCGGTGACGCCTGATATGTGGGATGGCTTGATCGAGCATGAGGCGGAGGACGGTTTCGGGTTTATTTTGAAGGGCCGGGTCAATGAGGTGGGGTATGGCTCGATCACCACACCCATGAGCCTTCGGGCCTATGACGAAGCGCTGAAACGGTTCGGCACGAAGGATATCGCCGAGTTACTGGCGCCGGCAATTGATTACTGTGAGAACGGCTTCATGGTGCGTCCGCATGTTGCATATTTCTGGAATGTTCAGGAAGGCGCCGGGCGGGTGTCGCAGATTGAGAAGTTCCGGTGCACCGATGGCGGCCGCAAAATTTACTTCAAGGATGACGGCGAATTACGCAAGCCCGGTGAGATTTTGCGAAACCCGGATATGGCTGAGACTTACCGGCGCATTGCGGCCAACGGTGTTGATGATTTTTACACAGGCAGCATTGCCAAGGATATCGTCGCCGATATGGAAGCCAGCGGCGGGATGATTTCTTTGGCTGATTTGGCCGAGGTTCAACCGGAAGAGAGTGCGCCTCTTTGGGGCGAGTATCGCGGACTGAAAGTGGCTACTAATCCGCCGCCAGGTGGTGGCGTCATGGTCCTGGAGATGTTGAATATTCTTGAGAACTTTGACCTCAAATCCATGGGCCACAATTCCGCCGAATATATTGCGACAGTTTCCGAAGCGATGAAGATCGCAACGGTCGACAAGGACAATCATGTCGGTGATCCAAAGTTTGTCGATGTGCCGTTGGGGCATCTGTTGGATAAGGATTATGCGCGGGAAATGGCAGCGCGCATCAAGTCCGGGGAAAAAACCCACGTGCCGAGGCTTGGTGGTGAGGCTCAGGAGTCAAAAGATACGACGCATATTTCTGCCGTCGATGAGTTCGGTAATTGTGTTTCCATGACCCATTCGCTGGGCATGCCGTCGGGTGTTGTCACGGATGGATTGGGCTTCATGTACAACGGCTGCATGGGGGTCTTCGATCCGAGACCGGGCAACGCCGATTCCTTGGCACCAGGAAAATCACGGTTCACGGCCATGGCGCCGTCGATCATCTTCCGCGATGAGAAACCTTTTTTCGTCGTCGGCGCGCCGGGCGGCACGTTCATCACCATGGGAGTTCTACAGGCGATATTGAATGCCGTAGATTTTGGCATGGATGCGCAGCAAGCCGTGTCTGCGGCGCGTTTCTGTACGACGTCCGACACCATCGACATCGCCAATCGCATTCCGCGCTTTGTCGAAGCCGAACTGAAAGATATGGGCTATCCGTTGCGGCGCACCTATCTGAGCTATCACTTCGCCGGCGTGCATGCGATCCGCTCGGTCGACGGCCGTTGGGACGGCGGCGCCGATCCGGGGCGCGATGGGATGGCGATGGAAGTTTAAAAGAAGGCTAAGCCAACTCTTTTCGTAGAATCTCCGCGCCCGCTCCCAACGCCTTCAATTTCCCTTCGGCGACACGGCGCGGCAATGGTGCCATGCCGCAATTGGTGCAGGCCACCAGTTGATCCGTCGACACATGTTCAAGGGCGGCAGGCAGAGTGGCCGCGACCTTTTCCGGTGTTTCTACCTCCAGGGACGCCACATCGATGGCGCCCACCAGCACTTCCTTGTCCGGCAGCAATCCGATCATGGATAGCGGGACTTTGGAATCTGCGCATTCCAAGGACACTTGATCGATCCGGCTGTTATTCAGGGCCGGGAAAAATTCTTCGTACTGGCGCCATTCTTCTCCCAGCGTTTCTTTCCAATCGATATTTTCCTGAATGCCGTAGCCATAACAAATATGAACTGCGGTCTTGCATTTGAGCCCCGCCGTTGCCCGGTGTAAGGCTTCGATGCCCCATTCTTTGACGTCGCTCATAAACGCATTGAAGGCGGATTCATCGAACTGAATGACGTCGACGCCGAGAGCCTCAAGCTCTTTCGCCTCATCATTGAGAAGATCAGCGAAAGCCATGGCCATGTCGGGGCGGGTGTCGTAATGCGCATTGGCGATTGTGTCGCAAATCGTCATCGGGCCGGGCAGCGTCATTTTCATCTCATGCCCGGTCCGTTCGCGGCAAAACTTGGCGCTGGCGCTGTGAACAGGTCCAGTTCGTTTGACGGCTGAGGTGACCGTCGGCACTTGTGCGTCATAGCGGTCGTCGCGAATGCCCATGGTGGTGATTTTTTGCCAATCGATGCCCTCAATGGATTCCAAGAAACCATGGACAAAATGTTTTCGGAACTGTTCGCCGTCGCTGACAATATCAATGCCGGCGTCCTCTTGAGTTTTGATCCAGGCAAGCGCTGCGTCCTGTTGCCCTTCGATCAGCGCATCGCCTGCCAATTGCCACGCCGCCCAAAGCTTTTCCGGCTCGGCCAACCAGGCGGGGTTCGGCAGGCTGCCGGCAACTGTGGTTTTGAACATCTCATTCTCCCTTCTGAATTGGCATTGAAGCAAACAACGCAGGGTTTCCCCCAATGGCCGTGTATCTGAATTCGAGATAGATTTCTGCTTCGAGACGGCGCGGTTGATGCAATATAATACAGATGCATGGTCGATACGTGGATTTTCGCGAAAATTGACTGCGATGGTCCGGATCGATTGGGTTTCGAGTTGTCAGGAGTGTAACTTGGGCGAGTTTGCCGTTACGACATTGGTTGGGGCAGCCGGATTGATGATCGGCTTGGCTTTTGGCGCGGTCACCCGATGGTCCGATTTTTGCGCGCTCGGCGCTTTGGCGGATATCTCAATTTATGGCGATTTTCGCCGACTTCGGTGCTGGCTGTTGGCGATCGTGACGGCTGTTGGCGGGACGCATGCTTTCCATTGGGCCGGCGTCATCGATATTTATGACTCTATCTATCTCGGCAGTAACCTCGGGTGGTTCGGCGCCATTTTCGGCGGCCTGATATTTGGTTACGGCACGGTCATGGCGCGCGGCTGCGGTGGGCGCAGCCTCATTCGTGCGGCCGGCGGCGATCTCAGGTCATTGGTGAGCCTGCTGGCGCTCGGTATCTTCGCCTATATGACGCTCCGTGGCCTCACCGGTGCGGCCCGCGAATGGATGGAAGGGGGGTCGAATTTGGACTTGGCACAGTGGCAACTCCAATCGCAAGGCATTCCTGAATTCATCGCCCGCGTTCTGGGGGTGCAATCAGAACTGGTTCGGATTGGTCTTTCGTTAATCGTGATCGCTGGTGGCGTTTGGTATTGCTTCGAGGACAAGGCGTTTCGGTCGTCTCCGAAGCACGTCATTGCGGGCCTTGCGATCGGCGCCATGGTGACATTGGGTTGGATGGCGACAGGCGTTTTGGGGTTTGACGAATTTGAACCCGTTGCACTGATGTCGTTAAGTTTCGTCCGCCCCGTGGGTGATGGCCTTCAATATCTAATGACGTTTACTGGCGCGACAATTTCATTCGGCGTCGCTGTCATCGCCGGCATAATCCTTGGCGGATTCGCCGTTGCCACCGCAAACCGAACGTTCCGGATTGATGGTTTCAAAAATGCCAGGGAAATGAGCGACTATATGACCGGCGGCGCCTTGATGGGGGTCGGCGGCGTCATGGCGTTGGGATGTACCATCGGCCAAGGCGTCACCGGTATCGCGACCTTGTCGTTGGGATCGCTCTTGGCGGTCGGCGGCATTGTCGCCGGCGGTGCTGTTGCGATTTCTCGCATGGGCCTGGATCCGGCTGAAGAAGCGTTGAGCGCGCCCGCTGGCGAGTAGGGAGTAAGTCTCTCGTTTTCACATATTCGACTTTTATAAAGTATTGATTTATAATGCACCGAGATAATCAATTCGGAAACGGTGCGCGCAGATGAGGATGAGATTGAAACATGTAGTTGAGCGATGCGCAGTCGTTTTGCTGGTCTCTGTGTATTTCCTGCCGGCCAATGTGAAAGCGGCTGAGTTGGTGATGTTTGAATCCCCGGTTTGCGAGTGGTGCGAGGTTTGGCACGAAGAATTGGGCGCGGTTTACGCGAAAACCACGGAAGGGCGCCGCGCTCCCTTGCGCCGGGTTGATCTGTTTCGATCGCTTCCTCAGGATCTGAGAATGCTAAAGGGTGTCCGCTACACCCCGACATTCGGCCTCATGGATGACGGTCGCGAGGTCGGGCGGATATTGGGCTATCCGGGGGAGAGTTTTTTTTGGGCCCAGCTGGGTGAATTACTGGACCGTTCGGCGGGGAAATTCGCCTGTAGTCACGACCGCAAGGAGAGAAAATCATGTTGAGGAAAATCGTCACCGTCGTGGCCATTGCCATGATTACCGTGTCGTTGAATACATCGATCCGCGCCGATGAGGACAGCCTTGTCACCTTCAAGGTCTTGAAACCGGAAATCGCCTTGGAATTGGCCCAGGCGACGATGGTTGATTGCCGAAAGAAAGGCTATCAGGTGGCGGTTTCCGTGGTTGATCGGTTCGGCATTTTGCAGGTGACCTTGCGCGACCGGTTCGCCGGGACCCATACACCGGAAACGGCGCGCCGCAAGGCCTGGACAGCGGTCAGTTTCCGAACCGATTCGGGCGAGATCTCGCGCCTCATCAAGGATGGGGAGTTATCCCCCGGCATACGGCATGTCCCAGGCGCCTTAATGCTTGGCGGCGGAGTGCGCGTTGAAGCCGCCGGAACCATGGTCGCCGGCGTCGGCGTTTCCGGCGCGCCGGGCGGTCCTGCCGATGAAGCCTGCGCAAGAGCCGGCATTGAAGCCATTGCCGACAAACTTCCATTTTAAGTACACCATGAGCAACTTTACGCCTCTATCAGCTTTGGCCGGCGGTTTGCTGATCGGTATGTCGGTGGCGGGCATGCTGTGGTTCAGCGGCCGGGTGACGGGGATTAGCGGAATATTTGGCGGCCTCATTGCGGCGCCAAACGCAGAGACGGTTTGGCGCGCGATGTTTGTTGTCGGCTTGGTTATCGGTGTCGGATTGTACCGCGCCGGTGGTGGGCCCCTGATGGACATTGAAATTACCAATGCCATGCCGTTGTTGGTAGCAGGTGGTCTGTTGGTCGGTTTCGGTGCGCGGTTCGGCTCCGGCTGTACCAGCGGTCACGCGATCTGCGGTGTTGCCAGATGGTCGCATCGATCCCTTGTCGCGACCATTGTGTTCATGGCTATCGCCGCCCTGACGGTTTACGCCGTTCGTCATTTGGGAATGGGGTGACGCGAGGCATGGTTTGGGTGGGTATGATTTGCGGTGGGTTGTTTGGATTGGGATTGGCGGTTTCCGGCATGGTCAATCCGGCCAAGGTGCTGGCCTTTCTGGACGTCATGGGTGATTGGGATCCGTCGTTGGCGCTGGTGATGATTGGCGCGTTGGTACCCTCGGCGCTGGCGTTCAAGTGGATCCCCGTGCATGCATTCAGGCCGCTGATGGACAAAAAATTCCATCTGCCGAGCCCGGGGAAAATAGACCGGCCATTGATCGCGGGCGCGGTCATGTTCGGCGTCGGCTGGGGGCTCGTCGGTTTATGTCCAGGCCCCGCCATTGCCGGCCTCGCTTACGGCCATTCGGAGAGTTTCATTTTCTTTGCCGCCATCGCGGCAGGGATCGCATTGTCGCGTCTCCTGGATGCGAAATCCGAGCGCTCGCCGGCCACTGAGACCGGCTGAGTTACCAACTGGGAAGTTGTTTGCCTTCGGCCTTGTAGTTGGCAACACGCGCCGACAGGTATTTGTGAAAATTGGTGTGGGTGTAGGCCTTCTCACGGACGAACTGGAAATAGGTATAGAAGTGGAAAGGCCGCAGATAGCCGGGCATGCGAGCGATTTCCATGTCTTTCCCGATTTTGCCTTTAAGCTCATCCACCGTTTCCGGAAAGAACTGAATCGTCGGCGTGTGCCGGACCCGGTTGAGCCTGGCAAGGTCGCGTTCCTTCATGGGCGTGCCGTCGAAGTTCACCACTTCCCGCGACCCCTTTAAATCTAATTGGACAATTTCGAAGTTGGCGCGCACGTATTCATTGATCTCTGGCACCGCGAAATTGACCAAGTGTGTTTCACGGCAATAGGGGCAACCCTCAAGCTCCCACATCAGCGCAAACCGTTTGCCGTTTCCGGCGGCTTCTTCAATGTCGTCCGCGAATTCCAGAAAGCTTTCCAAAAACCAGGGTTGCGTGTAGCTGCCGAACTGCCCGTCGCCTTTACGTATGGGGGCGTACTTGGCGGCGTCGGCAAAAGCGGAAGGCCCCGGTAATAAACTTGATGCCAGTCCGGCCAATGCCCACCCGGACACTGTTCTTCGGCTGATCGGCATGTCGAAACACTCCTTAGTTTTGACCTGCTCAGAAAGAAACATTAACATATCACAATTAGCGAATATGAACCAAGGTTGAAGTGATGTCCCGACGGCTCGAGCATGTTTTCCGCGCCTTTCTGATCACAATTGTTTTCGCCAGCAGCGCGCCGGTGAAAGCGGCGGAAAGCACCAAAGCATTTCACGATGCATTGGCAACGGCTTACGGACACTACCGGGAATCCGTGTTTTACGCGGAACGCGGCAACGCCATGTCGGCAGCATTTGAATTGGACGGCTTGATGGCAGCCTGGGCGAATATTTCCACCACATTCGGCACGCCACCCGACGCTTATTCAAAGGATGGTCAATGGCTGACAACGCTGAGAGATATCGGCCGCAGGATCGGCACGGCACAAAAATCAGCGGCTGAAGGACGAGCCGAGGACACGTTGAGCGCACTCACACCGATCCGCCGTATTCTGTCAGATCTCAGGCGCCGTAATGGGGTTGTCATCTTTTCCGACTGCATCGACACCGCCAATGCGGCCTTCAAAAAACTGTTCCATTTCCGGCGCCAGCCGCCGGATTTTTCAAAACCGGAACAGGTTAAAGATCTGGGGGGCCGGCTGAAAAGTGTGATTACGAGCTATCAGCGATGCCGCGATACGGCGCCGCCGAAGATCGCCGCAGATGCGCAATTCCAACGCCTGATGAAGGACAGTTTGTTTTATCTAGATAGGATTTGGTTGGCGATTGAAGAAAAAAACCAGCTTAACGTCGTCAACATTCTGCGCCGTGTTGTTTCCTCGGATAAAATTCTCTGGCTTCGGTTCGGTTGAGTTTTTAGCCCGTCCTGCCGAGCGCCGGGAAGGTTTCCAACAACCAGAAAGCCACGTCGTTGATCGAACCGGTCAGGAACATGACGCCGGTGATCACCAATAGCGCGCCCATGACGCGCTCTACCGTGTGCATATGTTTGCGGAACCGGCCCATGAAATTCATGAACGGTTTGACGGCCAGCGCCGCGGCCAGGAACGGGATTCCTAGGCCGGCGGAATAGACAGCCAGTAGGCGAACACCTTCACCGACGGAATCTTCGCTACCGGCGACAAACAAGATCGCCGCGAGAATTGGACCGACGCAGGGCGTCCATCCGAATGCAAAGGCAAGACCGATGATATAGGCACCGATGATCCCGGCTGGTTTCTTTTCCGCGTGAAATCGTGCTTCGCGGTAGAGCATGGAAATTTTAAATAGGCCCATGAAATGCAGGCCCATGATGATGATGACACCGCCGGCGACCTTTGACAGGATATCCAGATAATCAGAGACCATTTCGCCGACCGCCGACGCCGTAGCGCCAAGCGAGATGAACACCGTCGAAAACCCAAGAACAAAGGCGATGGCGGCAATAAACACGCGTTTCGTGATGGCCGGATCAACGCCTTCATCACCGGCGACCTGGTCAAGGCTGACACCGCCCAGGAAGCAGAGATACGGCGGCACCAAAGGCAACACACAAGGCGATAGAAAGCTCAACAGCCCCGCCCCGAACGCACCCGCAAAAGAAACATCAAATCCGCCCATAATTAGCTCCTTCGCTGTCCGCGATTGGCGGCAGCATCAGGCTCCTTTGATTTGGATGTTGCGGTTTTCCGGCACGGTAATGACCTTCTTTTTGGAAATGTAGTTGCTGACGACATCATAGATCGGCGGGCCCTTAGTGTCAGGGTTCACCGATGCCCAGCCACTAACCACATAGGACTTGGCTGGATCAATGGCTTCGCCGGACTTAGTCAGGGTCATGTTTGAAATTCGCTTGCCGATGGGTTTGGCGATATCGATCGCGTAGGCCATACCGCCAACCCGGACCATATCACCGCCTTGCTGGTAATAGGGGTCGGGATTGAACAGGTTGTCGGCGACGTCTTCCAATATCTCTTTCAGGAACTTACCGGTGAACTCGGATCGATAAGCATTGGGATAAGTCAGCGCGGTGTGATGGAATACATCCTCAACCGTAATGTCCTGGCCGGGCAAAAGACTGCCGCCCCACCGGAATCCCGGCGACAAGGCGATTTCCGCGTCGCGCTCCTCCAATAGGGCCGCACAAATCAAATCATCGAAGGTGCCGTTGAAATTGCCGCGTCGGTAGAGAAGGCTGTCGGTCTTGCCCAGCACACGGTCAATTTCCTGGGCGTGGGGCGCCCGGATTTTTGATATGATCCCGGCCATATCAGGATCAGGCGTTATCGCATCAGCGAACACTGGGATCAGGCGGAATTCATAATCGACAACCTTGCGGCCTTTTACGTCAAGATCAAGGCGTGCCAGGAACTTGCCGTGCGAGCCCGACGCCACTAAAAGCGTGTCTTTGACTTTGATCGCGGCGGGGATGGCGTCATGTGTGTGGCCGGTCAAGATGACGTCGATGCCGGAAACCCGCGCGGCCAGCTTTCGATCCACGTCAAAGCCGTTGTGGGACAGCAGGACGACCAAATCTGCACCGGCGGCATTGGCTGCGTCTACGCGCTTTTGGACCAAGGCCTCGCGGATTCCGAATGACCAATTCGGGATCATGTAGCGCGGGTTGGCGACGGGCGTATAGGGAAAGGCTTGGCCGATGACGGCGATCTTAACGCCGTCGCGCTCAAAATACTTGGTGTGCTCGAAGACGGCTTCTTCCCATTCTGTATCAACTACGTTGCCGGCCAGGAACGGAAAATCCAGTTTTGATTTTAAATCGAGGACGCGCTCTTCGCCGTAAGTGAACTCCCAGTGCGCGGTCATCGCTTCGACACCCAGCGCGTTCATGACCTCGACCATATCTTCGCCGCTGGTCTTGAGTGCCGTATATGAGCCTTGCCAGGTGTCGCCGCCATCCAAAAGCAATGTGTTGTTCGGGCGCTGGGCGCGAATGGCCTTCACCAAGGTCGTCATGCGGTCCATGCCGCCGATACGACCGTAGCTGCCGGCCAAGGCGCTGAAGTCTTCACTGGTCATGGCGTAGGCCTCGGCAGACCCGGCGTGCAGGCCGAATTTTGTCAGGAAATCCTTGCCGGTAATATGCGGTGGCAGACCGTGCTGGGCGCCGACGCCCAAATTGATGGACGGCTCGCGGAAATACAACGGCACTAATTGGGCATGGCAGTCGGTAAAATTCAGCAGAGTTACCTGGCCCTTGGCATCAAACTTCAGCAGATCATCTTGAGTTATGGTCTGGCGGGCGGCGGCGCGAGAGAGCTTCCCAGGCGTGCCGGTGAGGACGGCGGTGGCAGCGGCTACCTGCATGAACTGTCGGCGATCAAGCATGAATTATCCTTCTGCCTTTCAAGTAAGGGCAAAAAAAGGGGGGACGCAAGTCAGCGCATCCCCCCATTTATCTGAACGTCGGCGCTTGGGCTTAGTTGCGAACCGCAGGCGTCTCCACCGGGAGACCGCGGCCGCGCCAGGCGACGTACAGTTCCAGGTTCATGTATTCATCCGACGCGTACTTGTACGGCGTCGCCCGGACTTGCTTGTTGCAGCCCCGGAAGCGCCGGTGCGTGGACCCCACTTTCTGCCATTTCAGGCGGTAGGTCGGGAACCCGTTGGTTTGGCCTTGGGACAGAAGATTGGCGCGGGCGTTCTTGCCGGCGTTATCGATGTGGCAATTGGAACATGCCATGTCGAGGGCACCGCGGCGTTGTTTGTAGAACTTCTCGCCTTTCTGGAAGAACGGAACGGCGGGGCCATCCACCGACACATTCATCGGCATGCCACGCGACTGATGGCGGATGAACACCGTCATCGCCAGCAGCTGGCCCGATTCGTATTTCCACGGTTTCGCCTGCATGTGCTTGGTGCGGCACCGATTGACTTGGGCTTCGATGTTTTTGATCTTTTTCGTATCTTCATCATATTTCGGATATGTGGTGGCAACGCCTTTCATGGCGACTTCTGCTTTGCCGTGGCAGGCCTTGCACGATTTTCCGGCTTTGCCGTCGACGGCCTCATAAAGAGTGGCGCCGTCATCGACCCAGATCATGCCCGGGTTTTGAAAATCGTCGTTCTGAATGGCCTTGGATTGCGGCGTCAGGTAGGTGTAGCCGCTACGGATTTCGCCGTTGGCATACATACCGTGTTTGCCCTCGGCATTGGCTTGGGTTGAAAAACCGACGGCAAGAATTGCCCCGGCTGCCAAAAGTGATCCCAGATGAAACTTTCCCATGATGCTCCCCTATCAACCGGCGACGGTTATCTTGGCCGATTTTTTAACTGACTTGCCTTCGTCATCGGTCCAGGTGAAATCGAGACTGCCGCTGGCATCCGCCTTGACGTAAAACGCCATGTACGGATTAGCGGAAATCGCCGGATGCCAGTCGGAAGCAAACACTTCCTTGCCGTTATACTGGCAGACCAGTTTGTTGATGATCATCCGGGAAATTTTTTTGCCGGTTTTTTTGTTTTTACGTTGCCCTGTTTCCATCTTGTGAGAGATCAATGTCTTGACCTGAAACACCTCACCTTTCTTGATGGACTTGGGGACTTTTACGCGGGCTTTGGTTTTTGCCATTTTACTCTCTCCCGTTCCCGATCAGCCGCCGCAGCCGCCGATGGTGACTTTAATTTCCGACTTCGCCATATAGAACTTGCCGTCGCTCATTTCCGCGACCGCAACGATGTTCTGCGTTTTAGACAGGCGAACGCGGGTTGAGACCTTTGCCTTGCCGCTGGCCGGACTGAACCGGAACGATGCGACCTCGGGACGCGGGTTTTTGTCGGCCCAAAGATGCAAAGCCTTCACGTGGTCAGCATCACTCATGGGGCTATCGACTTCCACGGCGATTGGCACCGTGTTGCCGTTTTCGGCGATCTGCGGCAGATCAAGTTTGATTTTACCGGTCGCCGGCTTGTTGTCGCCGACGACTTTCATCATCGCATCAGTTACGGATTTCGCATCCGCCATGGCGTCGCGTGGTGTCATGCCGACACCCATGGCCGCGACCACGCCGGCGCCGAACATCGCCATCAACTCGCGGCGGCCGACCTGGCGCGTTTCCAAAGTTTTGTGGATCATTGTTTTCTCCTTGGTTCCGCCATCGCCGTAACTATACGGCAACGGCCGCAGTTCACTTGAGCGTCTTCACGTAGGCAATGATATCCTCGACCTCTTGCGCGGAGAGGATGGTCTTGCCTTTGAATTTCTTCAGGACGCGATGAAAGCCAGTGTTCTTATAGAAGGCCGGCATGATGGTATCCGGATTGACGACCTTTGAATCAACCAACCGCAACCGCAGCTCGCCTTCCGAATATCGGCCACCGGCACCGCTTAGATCCGTGCCAATGTTGCCATGGAAGGGTTGTTCGGGGATCGGCATCGCGTGGCAAGCCAAGCAATTGCCTTTTTTCCGATTGATCGCCAACGCGCGGCCCTTTTTCGCGTCGCCGGGCTTACCGGTCAGCGATTTTGGGATGCTGGTCTCATCGACGATTTTGTACTTCACGAGTTTGGCGGCTGCCGCGTCGCCATTCACGGCCAACGATAACGCAACCCCCACGGCCACAGCGGCCAGTGTTCTGATTCCCAAGGTGGTTCTCCTCCGTTGATTCCATCGGTTAAGAGCCCTTCCCGAAACGGTTCTTAGAGACCGCATTTTACGGGGTCGGCATGGCCGGTGGAACATTGTTTCCCTGACAACTACTATCATATTCTATTAATATAAAATATCAATGGCGAAAGTGAGCTCCTGTCCTGTTGCTCGATTTCCGGCGCGTCATTCCTGAACGCAACCGGCAAAGCCGTCGGCTTCCATTTTGGCTTCATATGGCGCCGCGACGTCCGCTCCTGATGTCAATTGAGATTTCGCCGATGCCCAATCCTCGATACTGATGACGACCAGCCACCCTTCGCCATAAGGGTCATCATTGGCCAGGTCGGGCTTGCCCTGCATGGTCTCGTTGACGGCAACAACTTCACCGCCCATGAGAAGTTTCGCCGGGCCCACCCATTTTCCCGATTCAATTGTCGCGCAGGATTTTCCGGGCTTCACAGTGCGTCCGACGCG
>JABJBP010000052.1 GCA_018665815.1 Rhodospirillaceae bacterium | reverse complement strand
GTGGGCATCGAAATTCCACGCTTTTGCTATCACGAACGGCTGACTGTCGCCGGAAACTGCCGGATGTGCTTGGTTGGCATGGAACGCTCGCCCAAACCCGTGGCGTCCTGCGCCATGCCGGTCGGCGAAGGCATGGTGATCGACACTCAATCCGAGGAAGTCCGCAAGATGCGCAAAGGCGTCATGGAATTCCTTTTGATCAACCACCCGCTTGATTGCCCGATTTGCGATCAAGGCGGCGAGTGTGATCTGCAAGACCAGGCCATGGGTTACGGCCTCGACCACAGCCGCTATATCGAGAACAAGCGCGCCGTGAAGAACAAGGATTTCGGCCCTTTAATTAAAACGATCATGACCCGTTGTATCCATTGCACTCGGTGCGTGCGGTTTGCCACCGAGATCGCCGGCGTCCCCGAATTGGGCGCGACCGGTCGTGGTGAACACACCGAAATTGGGACCTATGTCGAGCATGCGCTCAGTTCCGAGCTCTCCGGCAACATGATTGATTTGTGCCCTGTGGGCGCATTGACGTCGGGCCCGTATGCGTATTCAGCCCGATCTTGGGAACTGAAGAAAACAGAATCTGTAGATGTCCTCGACGCCGTCGGCTCAAACATCCGGGTTGATGCCCGGGGTCCCGAAGTGATGCGGGTTCTGCCGCGGCTCAACGAAGAGGTGAATGAGGAGTGGATTTCCGATAAGACCCGCTTCGCCTGTGATGGACTGGCGCGCCAGCGCTTAGATACCCCTTACGTTCGCCGTGATGGTAAATTGCAGCCGGCGAGTTGGGATGAGGCCTTTGCGGCCATCGCCGCCGCCACAAAAGGCGTTTCAGGCGACGCCATCGCGGCGATCGCCGGTGATCTTGCTGATTGCGAGGCGATGCTGGCACTCAAGGACCTGATGACGGCACTCGGTTCAGGTAATATCGATTGCCGTCAGGATGGCGCCAAACTCGACGCCTCCGTGCGTGCCTCATATTTGTTCAATTCCACGATTGCCGGGATTGAACAGGCCGACGCCTTACTGCTGGTCGGGTGCAACCCACGTCTTGAAGCGCCGGTACTCAATTCACGCATCCGTAAGCGCTGGGTGTTGGGGGATTTCCGAGTTGGCGTCATCGGCCCAGACACCTATCTCACTTACGAAACCGAACACTTAGGGGATGGCGTCAAGGCCTTGGAAGGCATTGCCGCCGGTCGCGGTGAATTTGCCAAACTTTTGAAAAATGCGGAAAAACCGATGTTGATCATCGGCCAAGGCGTGTTGACGCGAACTGATGGCGCAGCTGTCCTCGGGCTTGCCAGGCGTGTTGCCGACAACCGCGGCATGGTTAGCAGTGGCTGGAACGGATTTAACGTCCTGCACACAGCAGCGGCACGGGTTGGTGGCTTGGACCTTGGCTTTGTCCCAAATGATGGCGGACGCGATGTCGCCGGCATTTTGGATGGTGCCGCAAGCGGCGATATCAAAGTCGTCTATCTATTGGGTGCCGATGAGATCGACACTAGCCGATTAGGCGATGCCTTCGTCATTTATCAAGGCCACCACGGTGATGCCGGCGCGCATCGAGCCGACGTTATCTTACCTGGCGCCGCCTACACGGAAAAAAATGCCACCTACGTCAATACAGAAGGCCGCGTACAATTGGCGCGGCGTGCCATCTTCCCGCCGGGCGAAGCCCGCGAGGACTGGACCATCATTCGCGCACTTTCTGATGTGATTGGCCATACATTGCCATTCAATAGCTTACGCGATGTCCGCGCGCGGTTGGTTGAGGTCAGCGCAAGTTTCCTTAATGTGGATCACGTATCGTCGGCTACTTGGGATGATTTTGGCGCGGAAGGTGATTTATCTGATGCACCATTCCAATCACCGATCAGCAATTTCTATATGACCGACCCGATCAGCCGGGCGTCCGAAACCATGGCGCGCTGTACGGAGTCTTTTTCTGGCGCCGCCGAAGGGAAGACCGGAACCGATGGCTGAGCTTTGGGGCTCATATATCTGGCCAACGGCCTGGATCGTCATCAAGATCGTCGCGATCGTGATCCCGATCATGCTGTCGGTCGCCTATCTAACCTATTTCGAACGCAAGGTCATCGGTGCTATGCAGCAACGCCGGGGGCCGAATGTCGTCGGGCCGTTCGGGTTGCTTCAGCCCATCGCAGACGGGTTGAAATTGTTCCTCAAGGAAACAATTATTCCCTCCAGCGCCAACCGTGGCGTTTTCTTGTTGGCGCCCTGTGTGACTTTCATTCTGGCGCTGGTTGCCTGGGCGGTCATACCGTTTGATGAGCAAATGGTGTTGGCCGACATCAATGTTGGCATCCTTTATCTTTTCGCGATTTCGTCCTTAGGCGTCTACGGCATTCTGATGGCCGGCTGGGCGAGTAATTCGCGCTATGCGTTCCTTGGCGCCATGCGCTCGGCGGCACAGATGGTGTCTTACGAAGTTTCCATGGGGTTCATTATCATCACGGTCCTGATGTGCGTGGGTTCGTTAAACCTTTCCGATATCGTCCTCGCGCAGAAGGGCAATTACGGGATGCTGAATTGGTACGTTTTCCCACTGTTTCCCATGTTCGTGATATTTTTCATCTCGACACTCGCCGAAACCAATCGCCATCCTTTCGACCTGCCGGAAGCCGAAGCGGAATTGGTTGCCGGTTACAACGTCGAATATTCGGCCATGACGTTCGCGCTATTTTTCTTGGGCGAATACGCGAACATGATTTTGATGTCGGCCATGACCTCCGTGCTGTTTCTTGGCGGCTGGCTACCGCCCGTCGACGTGGCGCCATTCAATTGGGTGCCGGGGCCGCTATGGTTGGCGGCGAAGATTGCCTTTTGTTTGTTCATTTTCCTTTGGGTCCGCGCGACGTTCCCGCGCTACCGCTACGACCAACTGATGCGGTTGGGTTGGAAAGTGTTTTTACCGATTTCATTGGCCGCCGTTGCCATTGTCGGCGGCGCGCTGGTCGCCTTCGACTGGCTGCCGGTTAAAGGATAGAGGAGGGCGGTATGGGATTTATCTCTAGAGGCGCACGTACCATCTTCCTGGCGGAATTATTGACCGGGATGGCCTTGACGTTGAAATATTTCTTCAAGCCCAAGCTGACGGTCAACTATCCCTATGAAAAAGGGCCACTGAGCCCGCGGTTCCGCGGCGAGCATGCGCTTAGGCGCTATCCAAACGGCGAAGAGCGCTGTATTGCCTGCAAGCTCTGTGAAGCCATTTGTCCGGCGCAGGCGATCACCATTGAGGCCGAGCCGCGTGATGACGACAGCCGCCGCACAACGCGCTACGACATTGACATGACCAAATGTATTTACTGCGGCTATTGCGAAGAAGCATGCCCTGTTGATGCGATCGTCGAGGGACCGAATTTCGAATTTGCGACGGAGACGCGTGAGGAACTCCTGTACGACAAGGATAAACTTTTGGCCAACGGCGACCGTTGGGACACGGAAATTGGCGAGCGCTTGCGCGTCGATGCGCCGTACCGCTAAGGAAACGCAAAGACAATGATAGAAGCCTTGGCATTTTATATGTTCGCCTGCACCGCCGTCGCGGCGGCTGTATTGGTGATCTCGGCGAAGAACCCGGTGCATTCCGTGCTGTTTCTAATTTTGACGTTCTTTAACGCCGCCGGTTTGTTCGTGCTGCTGGGTGCGGAATTCTTGGCCATGATTTTGGTTGTGGTTTATGTCGGCGCCGTGGCGGTCTTGTTCATGTTCGTCGTCATGATGCTCGACATCAATTTCGTTGAGTTGCGCCAGGGGTTCTTGCAATACCTGCCCATCGGCGGATTGATCGGCATCGTCTTATTGGTCGAATTGCTGGTTTTGGTGGGCGGCTGGACGATTACCGCCGATGCAGCAAGGAGCGCCGTCGCGAAAGCGCCGGCCCCGGAGGTGACCAGTAATACACATGCCCTGGGTGAAATTATCTACACACAATACATTTACCTGTTCCAGGCTGCCGGCCTTGTGCTTTTAGTCGCCATGATCGGGGCCATTGTCCTGACGCACAGACATCGCGACTCGGTCAAAAAACAAAACATTGGCGATCAATTGGCACGCCGCGCTGAGGAAGCTGTGGAATTACAAAAAGTCGACATAGGGAAGGGCATCTGATGCTTGAAATTGGCCTTTCCCATTATCTGACCGTTGCCGCAGTGTTGTTCACTCTAGGCATATTCGGAATTTTTCTGAACCGGAAAAACGTCATTATCATATTGATGTCAATCGAGCTGATGCTACTCGCCGTCAATATCAATCTGGTCGCATTTTCGGCAGAGCTGGGCGACTTGGTTGGGCAAATTTTCGCCATGTTTGTCTTAACCGTGGCCGCCGCCGAAGCAGCTGTGGGACTGGCAATCCTGGTCGTCTTTTTCCGTAATCGCGGCACCATCGCCGTCGAAGACATTAACGTTATGAAGGGCTGAGCGCGCGATTATGTTCGATATTCTCGTCGTATTTTTGCCGCTCTTGGGCTCGGTGATCGCCGGCATCATCACCTTTGTGCCGGCCGAGGACAAAGCCAAGAAACATTCCTTGGACATGGCGGCACAAACCGTCACGTGCATGGGTTTGCTGCTGTCCATGGCGTTCGCGATCCTGGTTTTCTGGGATGTTGCGCTTGGCGGTAACGCCCGTACAACGGAACTTTTCACATGGATTGATTCCGGTGCGCTAGAGGTTTCCTGGGCGCTTAAGGTTGATACCCTAACATCAGTAATGATGATCGTCGTCACCGTGGTCTCGGCCATGGTCCACGTTTATTCCGTCGGCTACATGCATCACGACACCTCGATCCCCAGGTTCATGAGCTATCTCAGCTTGTTCACCTTCTTCATGCTGACGCTGATCACCGCTGATAATTTGGTGCAGTTGTTTTTCGGCTGGGAAGGGGTGGGGCTGGCGTCTTACCTATTGATCGGGTTTTGGTACAACAAACCGTCCGCCAACGCTGCCGCGATCAAGGCGTTCTTGGTCAACCGGGTTGGTGATTTTGGATTTGCGCTGGGTATATTCGCGGTCTTCATGCTGTTTCAGACCGCGCACCTTGATACCATTTTCGCAGCTGCCGCTGGCAAGAAAGATGCGACATTCGTTATCTTTGGATCGGAATTCCATGCCCTGACGGCGTGCTGTCTGTTGCTGTTCGTCGGCGCCATGGGTAAGTCCGCGCAATTGGGCCTGCATACTTGGCTACCCGATGCCATGGAAGGCCCGACACCCGTTTCCGCACTCATTCATGCCGCGACTATGGTCACGGCCGGCGTCTTCATGGTCGCCCGGTTGTCTCCGATTTTCGAATTTTCAGAGACAGCCCTGATAGTTGTCACTGTGGTCGGCGCGACGACGGCCATTTTCGCCGCCACGGTCGCCTGCGTGCAAAATGATATCAAACGTGTCATCGCCTATTCGACGTGTTCGCAATTGGGGTACATGTTCTTTGCGTGCGGCGTCTCTGCGTATTCCGCCGGTATTTTCCACTTGATGACCCACGGGTTTTTCAAGGCGTTGCTTTTCTTAGGCGCCGGTTCGGTCATTCATGCCATGTCTGACGAACAGGATATGCGGAAGATGGGCGGCATTTGGAAGCACATCAAAGTCACCTACGTGCTCATGTGGATCGGATCGCTGGCGCTGGCTGGCGTGCCGTTCTTCGCCGGGTTCTATTCCAAAGACATCATTTTGGAAGCCGCCTACGGCGCGCACACCGGTATCGGTATGTATGCGTTCTGGCTGGGTATATTGGCAGCCTTTCTAACCGCGTTCTATTCCTGGCGGCTGTTGTTCATGACCTTCCATGGTGCGCCCAGGGCCGATGAGAAAACCATGGCCCATGTGCATGAAAGCCCGAAGGTGATGATCCTGCCGCTGTTCGTCCTAGCCGCTGGTGCGTGTTTCGCGGGGTATTTGGGATATGAGAATTTC
>JABJBP010000051.1 GCA_018665815.1 Rhodospirillaceae bacterium | reverse complement strand
GTGCCCAATGACGACATGGCCTGCGACAAATTACGGATTTCCTCGTCGTCCATCTTTTCAAATAACGGCGCGGAATGCTGATTGCCCACGGCAAGCATGAAGATCGCCGCCTTTTCGGGGCCTGTCAGGCCACGATAGTCATCTTTGATTTTCGCCATTTGAAAATTTTCCCATTTTTTGGTTAATTTTTCATAAAGTTTTGAATTCTCTCCGATGGCGGATGGGGGCTGAAAGCCGAGAGAATATCTGTCATCACCCCTGGGAATTCTGTAGAAATCCAAACGCGCATAAACCTATCACCGCCAGTGAGACGAAACTTTTCCTTCACCTGAAATGAGCCCGCCGATAATGCCGGATATGCTGACGTATTTTGTCATCTTCGCCGCCGTGATCCAATTGATCGGCGGTGTGGCATACGTACGCGACACGTTGGCCGGTCGCGCACGACCGAACCGCGTGAGCTGGTTTTTGTGGGCGGCGACACCGATTATCGGCACCGGCATTATCTTACTCGAGGGCACCCAGAGCTGGGCCGTTCTGCCGATCTTCATGTCCGGCTTTATTCCACTGATGGTCCTGACGGGCTCGTTCTTCAACACCCATGCCTATTGGAAACTCGGCACCTTCGATTACGTCTGCGCAGCACTCGGTGGTTTGGCGCTCACCGCATGGCTGTTGGCCGACCAACCGGTGATGGCGCTGGTTTTGCTGGTGGCGACGGACGGCTTCGCCGCACTGCCGACCATCCGAAAAGCCTGGACACACCCCGAAACAGAGACCGGCGCGCCCTTTATCGCGGCCCTGTTCGGCGGCTTCGCCGCACTGGTCAGCGTCCAGGACTGGGTCATCCTGGAATACGCCTTTCCGGTCTATCTGTTCGGTATCAACTGGGTCTTGCTGTATTCAATTTACCGACGCCGCATTTTCAAGTGCCATTCTTCGTAAAACGCCACCCACCTGGTTACTTCAGCGGAATGTTGAACCCTAAATGCAGGGGCGCCGAAAGCGGCCAGTAAGGCGCGTGCAAAAAATGTAAATTCAAGAGCATTGGACAGCAAGGGGCACGACCAAATCCGACACGAGCTTATAGCGAAGAAAGGCCGGTCCGCCCCCTTACCCAAGAACTACCCATACAAAAAGCGAATGGCGCGGCCGAATTACGAAATTCGCAAACAGGAACTGCAGATTGAACTGCTGAAGGTTCAAAACTGGGTCAAGGACACCGGGCAACGGATACTTTGCATCTTCGAGGGCCGCGATGCCGCGGGCACCCTGCATCGATCTGATCAGCCGTGGATTAACATCAAAACCATATTTATTTGTTCCCTTTTTGTATCATTTTATTGACAATTAAGATATTTAAGGATAATATTCCGTTTTAAATTCAAATGGAGGGCAATATCATCGAACCTGATCTTCAAAATTCAGACAATCGCCCCGAACCCCGCACGGTGGAACGCCTAAATAAACCACTGACCACGCGCCAGGAGCGGTTTTGTCAGTCGTTTGTGATTTACGGTTCAGGCGCCGTGGCAGCGCGGGCGGCGGGGTATAAGGCACGGTCATCGAACCGACAGGGCTGGCGGTTGCTGCAGTCAGTTCGGGTGCGCGAACGGATCCGCGAAATTCAGGCGAGTTTAGCCGACCACCGGGGCCGCGCCAACGACGTGATTATCGGCAAACTGGAGATGGTCTATCACCGGGCCATGGAGAACTATCAGTATCATGCGGCGGCGCGTGCCGCCCAAATGCAGGCGAAGTTGTTTCAGGGCATCGAAGAGACCCGGGCCGAGTTGGCTGCGGCGGGGATCGGGCGGGATGATGAGGATCGGGACCGTGAGACTCCCAACAACTCGCCTGAATTAGCGGGGCCGAAAATGATGACTTTTGATGACAATAGCCGGGAAATAGACAAGGCATGTACACAAATGTCTACATGGAAGAAACGGGTGTAGGGCATTGAACAAAAAGAATTATGTGAATTTTGCACCCGGTAATATTGCCGAAAATGCGTACAAATGATGACTTTTGCAGACGTTTGCTGACAAACTGAAAATTTGTAGTCGATACATAACCAACCTTAACGTTTACGTAAACGTCAACTTGTGATAGGTAAATGGCTGGAAATGACAGTCTCGTCGGGTGTTTTCTACTCAGGTATACTGGCCCGACAAATTCAGGTCAGCATTGCCCCGATCCGCGCGACGCACGTAAAACAGGAGGAATGGCCATGCCGGATGACGGTATCGCCCGCAAGGCTTCAAAAGACGCGGCTTATAAGCCGAAGAACGCGCTCAGGTTCGTCACAGCGGCCTCGCTGTTTGATGGCCACGATGCGTCGATCAACATCATGCGGCGCATCCTCCAAGGGGCCGGCACCGAGGTCATTCATTTGGGCCACAACCGCGCCGTCGATGAGGTCGTGACCGCGGCCATCCAGGAAGACGCGCACGGCATTGCAGTGAGTTCCTATCAGGGCGGGCACGTCGAGTATTTCAAATACATGGTGGATTTGCTTAACCAACGCGGGCGCCCGGATATTCAGGTGTTCGGCGGCGGCGGCGGGGTGATCGTCGCGCCGGAAATCAAGGACCTGCACGACTACGGCATCAGCCGCATCTATTCGCCCAACGATGGTCAGTCCATGGGCCTGCCGGGCATGATCCACGATATGATCGAACGCGCAGATCGCGACTTGGGCGCTGACTTGCCCGGTGATCTGGCCGGATTGCAGGACGGCGACGCGGCGGCGCTGGCGCGCATCATTTCAGGCCTGGAACTGGGCAAACTGGATGCCAAGCTGATTGAGGAAATTCGCGCGCTGGCGACCGAGCGCGACACGGTGCCAGTCATTGGCATCACGGGCACCGGCGGGGCGGGCAAATCCTCGCTGACCGATGAGCTGATCCGGCGGTTCCGGCTATATTCCGGTGAGCCGAAAATCGCCGTTATCGCGGTTGATCCGACGAGGCGGAAAACCCAAGGTGCGCTGCTGGGTGACCGCATCCGCATGAACGCTATCAATTCGCCGAATATTTATATGCGTTCCATGGCGACCCGGGATTCGCAATCCGAAGTCCCGCCGGCGACGCCGGACATCATCAATGCGTGTAAGGCGGCGGGTTATGAACTCGTGATTGTCGAGACGCCGGGCATCGGCCAGGGCGACGCGGCGGTGGTGGAACATGTCGATCTATCGCTTTACGTGATGACGCCGGAGTTCGGCGCGCAGAGCCAGCTTGAGAAAATCGACATGCTGGATTTCGCCGACGCCGTGGCCATCAACAAGATGGACCGCAAGGGCGCCGCCGATGCGTTGCGTGATGTGCGCAAACAAGTGCAGCGCAACCGCGAGGCCTTCGGGCAATCGCCCGATGAGATGCCGGTGTTCGGCTGCATGGCGTCGAAGTTCGCCGATTTGGGCATCACTGCGCTCTACCAGGAATTGTTGGCGCAGTTCGCCGCCAAGGGCCTGGGCGGCTTTAGCTGTTCCATCAGTCCTGTTGAAACCAAACAATCGGCGCCCGGCCAGGCCATCGTGCCGCCCGAACGCGTTCGCTATCTGGCAGAAGTTTCCGAGACCGTCCGCGATTACCACAAGACCATTGCGACACAGACGCGTCTGGCGCGTGAACGCCAGCAGTTGCGTGAGACCAAACGGATGCTGTCGGAAGCGGGCCACGGGACCGAAAAGGGCGGCGGTGACGATAGCGATATCAATGCCCTCATTGCCAAGCGCGACGAGGACATGGACCCGCGCGCACGCAAACTCTTGGAAATTTGGCCCGATGTCGTCGCCAGCCACGCCGGTGACGAATACGTGGTGAAAATTCGCGACAAGGAAATCCGCACACCGCTGCGTCGTGAAACGCTGTCGGGAAATACGATCCCACGGGTCGCACTGCCGAAATATGAAGACGACGGCGAGACATTGAAGTTTTTGTTGAAGGAAAACCTGCCGGGCTCGTTTCCGTATACGGCAGGAGTGTTTGCGTTTAAGCGCGACGGCGAGGACCCGACCCGCATGTTCGCGGGCGAGGGCGATGCATTCCGCACCAACGAACGCTTTAAGATGTTGTCCGCGCACGCCGACGCAAAGCGGCTGTCGACGGCGTTCGATTCGGTCACGCTCTATGGGTTTGATCCGCACGAGCGGCCCGATATTTACGGCAAGGTGGGGAACTCAGGCGTCTCCATCGCGACGCTGGAAGACATGAAGGTCTTGTATGGCGGCTTTGATTTGTGTGATCCGGCGACGTCAGTCTCCATGACCATCAACGGCCCGGCACCGATGGTGTTGGCGATGTTCATCAACACCGCCGTTGATCAGCAGATCGATAAATTCGAGGCCGATAACAGCCGGGCGCCCACCGACGAGGAAATGGATAAGATCGCAGATTGGGTGCACGAGAACGTCCGGGGTACCGTGCAGGCGGATATCCTCAAAGAAGATCAGGGCCAGAACACGTGCATCTTTTCTACGGAATTTGCGCTCAAGATGATGGCCGACATTCAGGAATATTTCGTCCAGCACCGGGTCCGGAATTTCTACTCCGTCTCGATCTCCGGCTATCACATCGCCGAAGCCGGCGCCAATCCGATCTCACAATTGGCGTTTACGTTGTCGAACGGCTTTACGTTTGTGGAAGCGTACCTCGCGCGCGGCATGCGCATTGATGACTTCGCGCCGAACCTGTCGTTCTTCTTTTCCAACGGCATGGACCCGGAATACACCGTCATGGGTCGGGTCGCGCGGCGCATCTGGGCGGCGGCCATGCGGTTCAAATACGGCGCCAATGAACACTCGCAGAAACTGAAATATCACACCCAGACGTCGGGGCGCTCGCTGCACGCCCAGGAAATGGATTTCAACGATATCAGGACCACGCTTCAGGCGCTGATCGCGACCTATGACAATACCAACTCGCTCCATACCAATGCCTTTGATGAGGCGGTGACGACGCCGACGGGTGACAGTGTCAGGCGCGCGCTCGCCATTCAGATGATCATCAACCGCGAATGGGGGATGGCGAAAAACGAAAATCCGAACCAGGGCTCGTTCATTATCGATGAACTCACAGACCTGGTGGAAGAAGCCGTGTTGCAGGAGTTCGAGCGAATCGCCGAGCGTGGCGGCGTCTTGGGTGCTATGGAAACGGGTTATCAGCGCGGCAAGATCCAAGAAGAAAGTTTGCACTACGAGACCCTGAAGCACACCGGCGATTATCCCATCGTCGGCGTCAATACGTTCCTTAATCCGAACCCGCCCGAAGACGTCGTACCCGAATTGCAGCGTTCGACGGATGAGGAAAAACAAAATCAAATCAACCGATTATGGGACTTCCAGTCACGCCATGAAGGCGAGACGGCGGAAATGGTGGCGCGGCTCAAGCGGGTCGCCACCGAGGGCGGCAATGTGTTTACCGTATTGATGGCGGCGGTCCGGGTGTGCTCGTTGGGCCAGATCACCGACGCGCTTTTTGAAGCCGGGGGACAATACCGGCGTAACATGTGATAGTTTTTTTGCCATGCGGAAACCGAAACCCACGCCGAAGAATCAGATTCCCCAGGAGTTCGTTGAGGCTGGCCTCAAGGAAGTTTTGTTCGAGTTTGCGAAAGTCGGCCGCCACATGAAGGTCAATGCCATCGATGCTCGCACCGGCATCGAGGTCTCGATGATCGCCGATCCGAAATATGGCAGGCCTCTGATCAAGCGCCTGGCGATGCGCAAACTGGCCTACGTGATCAAGAAAAACCGCTCGCATTCGAAAGCCTCCGACTCGCAAAGCGGCTGGGATATGTAAGGCGTTAATTTTAGGGAAAAGCGCAGGTAGCGGCTTTATTATCGCGCTACCCCACTTTAACGTTTTCCGAGGCCCATCTTTTTGGCGAACTCGGAACGCTTCTTGGCATAGTTGGGTGCCACCATGGGGTAGTCCATGGGCAAGTTCCAGCGGCTCCGGTATTCCTCGGGGGTCATGTTGAAGGCGGCTTTTAGGTGGCGCTTCAGCATTTTCATCCGCCGCCCGTCTTCCAAACAAACCAGGAATTCTGGATTAACCGAACGCCTGACCGGTACCGCGGGTTTTTTCGATTGAGCGTTTTTGTCGCGCTGGTCGGCGCCGCTCGAAAGTTTCGTAATCGTCTCATGCACCCGGGTAATCACCGCCGTCAGGTCTTGGCCATTGGTCGTGTTGCGGCTGGAATACGCCGCAACAATATCCGTGGTCATGCGCAAGATGTCCTGCCGGGAGATATCTCCCCGGTGTTCGTCTGTCATGAGACCTCCCTGGCGTCTTTTGATCGTTCGTGTCTTTTGACACGCCTATTGGCACGCATCATAAGATGCCATAGCGCGCCGCATCAACTGAAAATACGCAGTCTTCCGGGAATTTTCACCGTCGCCAACTATTCGATTCCAGGGCTGGTGTGTGTCTTGGCATGAGGAGCCCATATATGGTACAGAATAGCCCGCGCCATGGCGCCGCAATTTAACCTGCTGGCGACAACAGCACCACGGGAACTAAGGCCTCATCCATGTCTCAACGCGCCGTCGCCATCGCCTGCGATCATGCCGGTTTCCAGCTGAAATCCAAACTCAAGGAACAGCTGGTTACAAAAGGTATTGAGGTTATCGATCTTGGCACCGATTCCGAAGACTCCGTCGATTATCCGGACTTTGGTTTCGCCATGGCCAAAGCACTCAGCGACGACCGGGCCGAAACGGGTGTCTTGGTCTGTGGCAGCGGCATCGGCATTTCCATGGCCGCCAACCGCCACCCGGACGTTCGCGCCGCACTCGTTCACGACGCTTTGGGCGCGCGCATGTCCCGGTTGCACAACGACGCTAACGTGATTTGTTTCGGTGGGCGGATGATCGGTGAAGAAGTGGCCATGGATTGTCTGAATATTTTTCTCGAGACGGATTTTGAAGGCGGCCGGCACGCGCGGCGGGTTGGCAAGCTCGGACAGCCGGGCTGAATTTTTCAAATATTTTGATGAAAGAATATCATGCTTGATACGGCATACGATTACCCCTCGAACGAACTCGCCACTTTCTTTGGCGAGCATTTGGCTGCGCGCGACGCCGACGTGCGGGGCGCGATCGACGAGGAATTGAGCCGAAAATATCCTATATACGGCGATTTATGAGCCCCTGTCAGGGCCAATACTGGGGAGGATAATCGACCATGCGTTGCCCATTTTGCGGACATCTGGACTCGCAAGTGAAAGACTCGCGACCAACCGAAGATCACGCGGCGATCCGCCGGCGACGCTTTTGCCCCGAGTGCGGATCGCGTTGGACAACCTTTGAACGCGTGCAGTTACGTGAACTTACCGTGGTTAAGAGTGACGGTGACAAGGCGACTTTCGATCGCGATAAACTTGCAAAGTCATTGCATATTGCGTTGCGCAAACGGCCCGTTGATGAGGACCGGATCGAGCGCATCGTGAATTCCATCCAACGCCAGCTCGAAGCTTCCGGTGAAACCGAAATTCCCACCAAGGCCATCGGTCAAATGGTCATGGAAAAACTCCGAGAGCTTGATCAAGTGGCCTTCGTTCGCTTTGCTTCTGTGTACCGGAATTTCAGGGAAGCCAAAGACTTCGAAGACTTTGTGGAAAATCTAGGTGACGGCGAAGATCCCAACGGCTAAGCGCCCCACGCCAGCCATTGACCAACGTCATATGAAGGCAGCGTTGGGCCTTGCCCGGCGCGGTCTAGGCGATGTTTGGCCAAATCCGGCGGTTGGATGCGTGCTGGTGCGCCCAGATTTGGGGGGACGGATCGTCGGGCGCGGCTGGACCCAGCCCGGTGGGCGACCGCATGCAGAAACCGAAGCCTTACCACGTGCCGGCACACTGGCACGTGGTGCCACTGCATACGTCAGCCTGGAACCCTGTAGCCATACCGGCGAAACCGATCCGTGCGCCAGTGCACTGATCGACGCCGGCGTCAGCCGGGTTGTTGTCGCCGTCACCGATCCGGATGCGCGGGTTTCCGGCAAGGGATTGGCCATGCTGCGCGAGGCGGGGTTGGAGGTCGAAACCGGTATTTGCGCCGCCGAAGCGCAAGTCGTAAATGAAGGCTTCTTCAACCGTATCCAAAAAAACCGCCCTCTGGTTTCGCTGAAGTTGGCAACAACACTGGATGGCTGTATCGCAACCCGCACCGGAGAAAGCCAATGGATTACCGGCCCCGCAGCGCGCCAGCGCGGCCATCTATTGCGCGCCCGCCATGATGCCATCATCACCGGGATCGGCACCGTGCTGGCTGACGACCCGGCCATGACCTGCCGCCTGCCGGGCCTGGCGTCGCGCTCGCCGATCCGTACAGTGCTTGATAGCCGCGCTCGGTTGACATCTCAATCTCAACTGGCGGCAACGGCCGGCGATCCGCCGACCTGGCAATATACTTGCATTGGCGCCCCAACCGAAAACCTAGGAACCACAGCCATCGAACGGTGCGAAGTTTCAGCTGATCAAAACAATCAGGTCGATATTAATGCTGTCCTTACAGACTTGGCGGACCGGGGAATTACACGGGCGCTGGTCGAGGCAGGTCCGGGGCTGTCGGCTGGATTTTTAAAATCAGGCACTGTCGATACGCTTTATTGGTTTCGCGCACCCGTTGTTATGGGCGCAGACGGCAAATCCGCAGCGGCGGATATCGGCGTCAGTGACCTCGCGGACATGGCCCATTTCGCGCTGGACGCGACCATGCCGGTCGGCGAAGACAGATTGGAGATTTACAGCCGCCGCGCCGCGGCCTAGAACCCAGCCACCATGTTCACAGGAATTATCACAGATATTGGAAACGTACGCGCCATTGCAGCGGACGGCGACACGCGCCTTGAAATCACAACGACCTTCGATACGAGCGCTATTGCCATAGGCGCGTCAATTTGTTGCTCGGGCGCCTGCCTGACCGTCATCGACAAAGGTTCTGAGTGGTTCGCGGCGATGGTATCCGCTGAGACGCTTTCGAAAACGACGCTCAGTGATTGGCAAGTTGGAACGCCGGTCAATCTGGAACGGGCATTGCGGATGGGTGATGAACTGGGTGGCCATATCGTATCGGGTCACGTTGACGGCGTTGGCACATTAGACGCATCGGAAACAGAAGGGGCTTCCACACGAATGATCTTCGAGGCGCCATCCGACCTCATACGCTTCATTGCCCCAAAAGGCTCAATTACCATCGACGGGGTCTCATTAACGGTCAATGACGTTACCGACAATACCTTCGGTATCAACGTCATACCGCATACACAAGAGGCCACAACGCTGGGGGCGTTATCTGTGGGCGGCACGGTAAATCTGGAAATAGACATGCTGGCGCGCTATGTTGCCAGACTACAAGACACAAGCACTTAAAGCCTTGTTGGAAAAACAAAAATTGCCTGACACTACGGAACAAGACGCTGCAAAAACTGCCGAAGACGGGGCCTTTTTGTCTTCAATTGAAGACATCATTGAGGATGCCCGAAACGGCCGCATGTTTATTCTTGTTGATGATGAGGAGCGCGAGAACGAAGGCGATTTGGTCATACCGGCGCAAATGGCGACGCCGGAAGCGATTAATTTTATGGCGAAGTTCGGGCGCGGCCTGATCTGTCTGACATTAACCCACGAGCGGCTTGGCGAATTGGACCTGCCGATGATGATGCGCCGCAACTCATCGCGGCACCAAACGGCCTTTACGGTCTCCATTGAGGCCCGTGACGGCGTGACCACAGGCATATCAGCATCCGATCGGGCGCGCACGGTGGCTGTTGCCATCGACCCAACAAAAAGTGCGAAGGATATTGTCTGTCCAGGGCATATTTTTCCGCTGGAAGCCCGTGAAGGCGGCGTCCTGGTCCGCGCCGGCCATACAGAGGCGGCGGTCGACGTCGCCCGGCTCGCCGGTCTCAACCCGTCCGGTGTGATTTGCGAAATTATGAACGAAGACGGCACCATGGCGCGGATGCCTGATTTGGTGAAGTACGCACAATTCCATGGCTTGAAAATCGGCACGATCGCCGATTTGATCGCGTATCGGCTCAAAAACGATCGAATTATTGAACGTGCGCTGGAAACGACGCTGGATAGCGCATTCGGCGGTGAATTTCGAATGATCGTTTATACTAACCAGGTTGCCTACGCCGAACACATCGCATTGGTGAAGGGCGATATCGATACGGATCAGCCCGTACCGGTGCGCATGCACGCACTTAATGTGTTGGGTGATGTCCTCGGTGATATCGGGACCGGCAAGGCCGGCGACTTACAGGCGGCGATGAAGATGGTCTCTAATCTTGAACGCGGCGTCGTGGTGCTTATCCGTGAGCCGCACCGCACCGCACTTTCGGACCGGGTCCGAAAACGCCTGGGTAAGGACGCACCACCAAAGCCCGACACCAGTGGCGACGGCGATGGGCAAATCCTTCGTGATTACGGTGTCGGCGCGCAAATTCTGCTCGATCTAGGCATCAAGGACATGATCTTGCTCTCGAACACCCGTCACACCATCGTCGGCCTCGAAGGTTACGGGTTGCGCGTTGTCGAACAGCGGTCCATTACCTTCGACACCCAAGAATAAGAAAGGTCGAATAATGACTGAACGCCCCTGCGTTTTGATTGTCGAGGCCCGGTTTTACCCGGGCATCGCGGATGAACTGGTAAACGGCGCGTCGGCAACGCTTGATGCGGCGGGCTTCGACCACGAGCGGATTAAAGTCCCCGGCGTCTTCGAGATTCCGGCAGCGATCCGCATGGCTTTGCGCTCCATGGAATTTCATTCCGGCTCGAACTCTTACGCCGGGTTTATCGCGCTCGGCTGCGTCATTCGAGGAGAAACCGATCATTACGATCATGTCTGCCGTGAATCGAGCCGTGCATTGATGGATCTGGCAACGGAGTATGCCTTGGCATTCGGTCTTGGTGTTCTGACGTGTGAAAACATGGAGCAGGCCCAGGTTCGGGCAGACAACAATGGCAAAAACAAAGGCGGTGTTGCCGCCGAGGCATGCCTCAGGATGATGGAAGTGAAACGACACTTCCGATTGATTCAACGATGACCAAACAAAACGGAAATATCGCAAGACGCAGCGCCGCCCGACTGGCGGCAGTCCAGGCACTTTATGAAATTGACATGGTCGGCGCCCCTGCGACGCCCGTGTTAAAAGAGTTTCTGGCCAAGCGCTGGTCTGATGCGACGCCCATTGATCAAGATGATCCAGAACGCGACGTGACGGGCGAAAGCAAGCCTGATCTACCCAACCCCGAGCAACGCTTTCTCAAACGTCTGGTCAATGGCGTCACCGAGAACACCGCACCGCTGGACGACACCATGGCGTCACATCTAAATGCGCCTTGGTCGGTTGGGCATTTAGAGACCTTGGTGCGGGCGATCCTTCGCGCCGGCACTTTTGAATTACAGCATTGTCCGGATGTCGGCGCCCGCACGATCATTTCTGAATATGTGGGGCTCTCTCATGCGTTCTTTAATGAAAATGAGCCGGCATTGATCAACGCCGTTCTCGACAGTCTTGCTAAGCAATTTCGCAGCGATGAAGTTTCGCAAAACAGTACCCATTCATCCTGAGGTCGGCCATGCCGAAGCGCCCCGACATATACGGTGGTGAATTTGACATAATCCGCGATTTCTTCGCGCCGCTTACGACCGGAAATCACGGATCGCTTGGATTGACCGATGACGCGGCCGTGCTTGGCTTGCCGGCGGGTAAAGAGTTGGCCATCACCGCCGATACGCTGGTTTGCGATGTTCATTTTCGGCGCAATGACCCCGCCCGGACCGTGGCCCACAAACTGCTTGCTGTAAATCTGTCTGATCTCGCGGCCATGGGTGCCACACCCTACGCCTATACCTTGGCTGTCGCCTGGCCCGGCGATCTAGATCTCGAATGGATAAAAGATTTCGCCGCAGGCCTTGGTGCCGCGCAAGAGCACTGGCGGATCGATCTGGTGGGTGGAGACACAGTTCGGACACCCGGCCCGATGACACTCAATCTCACGGCTTTTGGTTTTATTGAAACGGGCAGGGCACTTACGCGTTCCAGTGTGTGTGATGGTGACCGATTGTTCGTTTCCGGCAGCCTTGGGGACGCGGCCTTGGGACTACGCGTCCTTCAGGGCGAATTGGCGCCAGACAACACAGCCGACCGACATCACTTGATTGAACGCTACCAGCAACCGACGCCACGCATTGCCCTTGGCGGCCGTCTGATTGGCACGGCAAATGCGGCTATCGATATCTCGGATGGATTATTGGCCGACGTCGGGCACATGGCACGGGCATCCGGCGTTGATATTCAAGTGAATGCAAGGGAATTACCGCTTTCGGAACCTGCGGAGAAATTAATCTCTGGGACACCAGAACTTCTTGAGGCGGCATATGCCGGCGGCGACGATTATGAATTGGTGTTTGCCGTTCCCGCCGACAGATCATTGAATTTTGCCAATCTCTCTCGGGAACTAAAATTGCCAATAACGGAAATTGGCCACGCCATGAAATGCCGAGGTGATAACGCCACTGTCAAACTGATGGGCACAAACGAGGTTGAAATTAACGTCACGCGCACCGGCTATCGGCATTTTTGAACGCAGCCGGGGATTTTCCGTACTTGCCCGGCATGATATACTGCGCCCAACATTGCGTTTTATGGGGATGGGGTCTTGAAAAAACTGCTTATCGCAATTGCGGCGATTTTGATACTTGCCGGCGGCGCCGTGGCCGCCATGAAATGGCTGCAGATCGGTCCCTTCGCTAGCACCGAAATGGCGACTGAGGCAAAAGAAGAACCCGAAGAAGACAAAGAAGACTCGATCTTCGTTGACCTTGATCCCTTGATGCTGCCGGTAATCAACGGCAACCAAATCGCTGGAACGATCCAGATTCAGGTGAAGTTGGAAACATCGGGACAGGACAACGCGATCTTTCTGAAACGCCGCCTGACAAGAATTAGCGATGCTTTCGTCAAGGACTTGCACGGGTTTGTACCCCGTTTGTTGAAGAAAAAAGAACGAATCGACGTGATCATCTTGAAAGATCGTCTGAAGGTGATTGGCACCCGGCTACTGGGCAAAGGCTATATCGATGATGTTCTAGTTCAATCCGTCATTGAGACACCAGCTCGTTAAGCTGTTATAATCATTAATAAAAACATCCGTAATTTCTGACATTACAGTGCCAAATGGTGGCGCTGTGCCGACTACGCTCTGTCGTGTTGCATTAAAGGGGCTATTCTGTCATTTTCCGGCGGAATTTTCAGGCGGGCCTTAATGTTTCGGGTCGGCTATTCGGTTGACGCGGCTTTGAGATGAGCGTGTACGAACCATCGAACACGGAACGGCCGCACAATTATCAGGAAAGAAAGTAAGGGTACGAGGGATGAATCTTTATCTGTTTGTCAATATTTGCGCCGTCATTGCGCTGCTTTACGGGGTAGTCACCATTAAATCCGTGCTCTCCGCACCCGCGGGGAACGAGCGCATGCAAGAAATTGCCGCCGCCATTCAAGAAGGCGCACGTGCATATCTTAACCGCCAGTACACCGCCATTGCGATTGTTGGCGTGATCATTGGGGGCATACTGGGTGCGACGCTCGGCATGACGGTCGCTATTGGTTTCTTCGTCGGTGCCATTCTTTCTGGCGCCACCGGATATATCGGCATGAACGTTTCAGTTCGCGCCAACGTTCGTACGGCCGAAGCAGCCCGCTCGAAGGGCATCGCTGGCGGTCTGGACATTGCCTTCAAGGCTGGCGCTGTAACCGGCATGTTGGTCGTGGGCCTCGCCCTGCTGGGTGTCGCCGGTTATTACATGGTACTCCGCAGCACGATTGATATGTCGACCGCCGAGGGTGTCCGCCATGCGCTTGAGGCGCTTGTTGCGCTGAGTTTTGGCGCCTCGTTGATCTCAATCTTTGCACGGCTCGGTGGTGGTATCTTCACTAAGGGCGCGGACGTCGGTTCAGACCTAGTTGGTAAGATCGAAGCGGGTATTCCGGAAGACGATCCCCGCAACGCCGGTGTGATCGCCGACAATGTCGGGGACAATGTAGGCGACTGCGCTGGTATGGCTGCTGATTTGTTCGAAACCTATGCGGTGACTTTGGTCGCTACCATGCTGCTAGGTGCCATTTTCTTCACCGGCGCACAGCAAGAACAAATGATGCTGTTTCCGCTGTTGATTGGCGCCGTCTGCATCCTGGCTTCGGTGGTTTCCACTTGGTTCGTCAAGCTCAGCGCCAACGGTTCCATCATGGGCGCGCTCTACAAGGGCTTTATTGCCAGTGCTATCCTTTCCGCAGGCCTCATCGGCGGTGTCATTTCCATGTATGTGGGTTGGGATACAGCCTTCGACATGGCCGGTCGCTCGATTACCGGCACCGCAATGTTCTATTGTGCGATTACCGGTCTCGTTGTTACGGGCTTGATTGTTTGGATCACCGAGTACTACACGGGCACGGAATACCGACCAGTGAAAAGTCTCGCTGAAGCCTGTACCACGGGCCATGCCACCAACATTATTCAAGGCTTGGCGATTTCCATGGAAGCCACGGCGTTGCCGGTGCTGGTCATTTGTGGCGGCATTGTCGTGTCCTATCTGAATGCGGGGCTATTCGGTGTATCCATCGCCGCCACCACCATGTTGGCGTTGGCGGGGATCGTTGTTGCCCTTGATGCCTTCGGGCCGGTCACCGATAACGCCGGCGGCATTGCCGAAATGGCCGATCTGCCGGAAGAAGTCCGCAAGACGACGGACGCGCTCGATGCCGTCGGTAACACCACCAAGGCGGTCACCAAAGGCTATGCCATCGGCTCTGCCGGCTTAGCGGCATTGGTGCTGTTCGGTGCCTTCACGCAAGACTTGACCCATTATTTCCCCAACGTGCCGGTCGACTTTACACTGCAGAATCCTTACGTGGTGATCGGCTTATTCATTGGCGGAATGCTGCCGTATCTGTTCGGCGCCATGGGCATGATGGCGGTCGGACGGGCCGGCGGTGAAGTGGTTGTCGAAGTTCGGCGCCAGTTCAAGGAAATCCCTGGCATCATGGAAGGCACGGCGAAGCCGGAATACGGCAAGTGTGTCGATATCCTGACCAAGTCAGCGATCCGCGAAATGATTGTACCGTCGCTGCTGCCGTTGTTGGCACCGGTGGTCATTTACTTCGTGATCCTGCCGATTGCCGGCCAATCGGCTGCCTTCTCAGCCGTCGGTGCCAGCTTGCTGGGTGTCATTGTAACCGGGCTGTTCGTGGCGTTGTCCATGACCGCCGGTGGCGGCGCCTGGGATAACTGCAAAAAATACATCGAAGATGGTCATCATGGTGGCAAGGGTTCAGACGCCCACCACGCCGCGGTGACCGGCGACACGGTCGGCGATCCCTACAAGGATACCGCTGGTCCGGCCGTCAATCCGATGATCAAGATCATGAACATCGTTGCCATCTTGATGCTGGCTATTCTCGCCTAATCATCCGGCAACAGATACTAAGAGAACCCCGGCCTTTGTGCCGGGGTTTTTTTTATTGCGATTTTTACTGATTGGCGGGGTCGTTGGCGCCGGTGAAGCGGCGGAAGTTGCCGAGGATTTGGCCGATCACGGTCAATTCCTGACCAAACGTCGGCGTCACCCGCTCGACATGGGCAAGTCGCCGACCGGCCTTGGCATCGAGGACTTCCAGCGATTTCAAATTGGCACTCTTATCAAATTTCACGATTAAGACTTGGCGTTCCATAACTTTCGGCTCGAAAAACGCAAAGGTTTCCGTCCGCTCGCTGATGTAATACCAGGTTTGATCCGAGCCGAACGTGTTGACGCTCGACGGCGAGCCTAGAATTTCCAATATTTCATCACGGCCGATATTGCCGGGCTTGAGTTCTGCGACGCGTGCCGCATCGGGAAGGTTGCCTCGTTGCGCAACGCGGCTTTCGCAACCCATCACCAACGGGGCGCACGACGCCAGCACGGCAACGACTAATCCAGGGAAACGCTTGCCTCGAACCATTTTTACGAACATTCCTTTGATGCGGCGGACGTATTATGCCATCAAGCGCCGAAAGGTAAAATGCGAAGCGCAGTCACAATGCGCTTTTGTTGATATTCATTTGATAACCTCTGGGCACGAACGGACATTTCAAGTGTTTGGTCTATTTGGACGGCGAAGCGAAAACGAAGATGCGGCGATGGAACTTTACCGTTCAGTTGTCGAGCAAGCGCGTGATCCGTATTTTTATGCTGAATTGGGCGTCCCAGACACACCGGACGGCCGTTTTGATATGATTTTGATGCATGCGTTTTTGCTATTGCAGCGGATAAAATCGGAGGGGTCTGAGACGGAAAAACTCGGCCAGGCGTTTTTCGATTTGATGTTCGACGACATGGATAAGAATCTCCGAGAAATGGGCGCTGGCGACGTCGGGATTTCACATCGAATCAAAGACATGGCGAAAGCCTTTTATGGCCGCATCGCGGCTTATGAAGAAGGGCTGCGGGGCAGTGCCCAGGAACTGGACGAAGCCATCGGGCGGAATGTTTTTCGCAATGCTGATGTCGCCGCGGAGCATCCAAGCAATCTGGCAACTTACATGCGTGCTCAAGTCGCGGCGCTGGTCGACAACGCGACCGCGGATATCGTCGCCGGACGCCTTGAGTTTTCTCCGCTCACAGAGATATTCGGACCCGACTGAAATGAATGAACCATCGGCCACAACCTTGGAATTTTCTCACCCCGTCGCGACGTCGGAAATATCTCCCGACGGCACAAGCGTTGAGCGCCGCGCAAAAAAGAACGAGCGGGCAAAACTTTCAACGCGCTTGGGTTTGGAAGCTATCGACGACCTATTTTTCAAAGTCCGAATGACACCGGAACCTGAAGGCAACGGCTTGATTGTCGAAGGCCGCATTAAGGTTAGATTCAAACAAACGTGCTCGGTCACCACCGAACTGATCGAATCGGTCATCGATTTGCCGGTCATTCTGCGGTTTGAAGAAACGGATGAGAGCGGGGAAGGGAAGATCGGCGATATTGATATCGATGATGAAGATCCCCCCGAACCGATGATCGGCGGACGATTTGATCTTGGCGAAACGATGGTTCAACTTGTTGCCCAGGAGATCGACCCTTTTCCACGAAAACCAGGCCTACCGTACGCGGATTTCTCGACGGCGACCGGTCATCATGAGAAAGATCATGCTGAACCCTCGGAAAATCCCTTCGCAGTGTTGGAAAACCTTAAGGATAAGCTGAGATAACACGCGTTATCCGCTTGCCCCTTGGCATTTAATTGTTTATGTAGGCGGGCCTTTCGACACGGCACGAACACTGAGGATACGGATATGGCTGTTCCGAAGAAGAAAATTAGTAAATCGAGGCGGGGGTCCCGGCGCGCTCACGACGCGCTGTCATCGAACGCTTACGAGGAATGTGCCAATTGCGGCGAGTTGAAACGCCCGCATCATGTTTGCAGTTCCTGCGGTCAATACAATGATCGGGAAGTTACCGACGGCGAAGAAGCCGCGTAACTTCTGTTCATTGGGTCCCGGCGACCTTATAAAGGTCTTCATGATAATTGGTAATTTTGAGGTGAGGTGAACGGCCTTGGTTGAACGCCTCGCGCTTTCGGTTGACGCCATGGGGGGCGACGCCGCACCGGAGATGGTCGTAGAGGGCGTCGACATTGCCGCGTCACGCCTGGGCGACGTCGAATTTCTTTTGTTTGGCGACGAAGGCCAACTGCAGGCTCTGCTTGAGCACTACCCTAACGCAAAGAAAGCATCCAAAATCCACCACACAACGGACGTTGTCCTCAGCGACGACAAGCCGGCGATTGCGCTGCGTGGGCGGCGGGCATCAAGTATGCGCCTTGCTATCAATGCTGTTGGTGCCGGTGACGCTGCCGCGGTTATTTCCGCGGGAAACACCGGCGCTCTGATGGCGATGGCGAAATTCGTCTTGAAAACACTGCCCGGTATTGACCGGCCTGCCATCGCGACGTCTTTTCCGACCCAACGCGGATCCAGTGTAATTTTGGATCTGGGTGCGAATATTGAATGTGATGCCAATAATTTGGTTCAATTCGCCGTCATGGGTGAGGTCTTTGCGCGCAACGTGCTTGGGGTGCAAAAACCGTCGGTCGGCATTTTGAATGTCGGGGTTGAGACCTTGAAAGGCAATGACGCCGTTAAAGGTGCGGCTGCGATCTTACAGGCTGAGACACATCTCCCCATTAAGTTTGCCGGTTTCGTCGAAGGTGATGATATCGGCCTGGGCACGGTCGATGTTGTCGTGACGGACGGGTTCACCGGCAATGTCGCGCTGAAGACGGCGGAAGGCACGGCGAAACTATTTGGCTCGACGTTGAAACAAGCATTGATGTCATCACCGCTTGCTAAACTTGGCGCTGTTTTAGCAAAGCCGGCATTAACCGCGTTAAAATCAAAAATGGATCCTCGCCGCTACAACGGCGCGATGTTTTTAGGATTGAACGGCATTTGCGTAAAAAGCCACGGTGGTACCGACGGCATCGGGTTCGCAAACGCCTTGCAGGTTGCCGTTGATCTTGCCCAAAACAATATCAATGAAAGCATCAAGGCCGATTACGGCCAACTGCACGCCGATGCGGAGACCAGCCGAAAGGCCGTGGCCGGATAATGAGCAACAGATCGATCATACTTGGTAGTGGGTCCTATTTGCCAGAACGCATCGTCACCAACGCAGAATTGGCAAAACGCGTTGAGACCACCGATGAATGGATTACAACACGGACCGGTATTACCCAGCGCCACATTGCCGCCGAAGGTGAGCTGACCTCCGACTTGGCCCTATGTGCGGCCGAGAGAGCCCTTGAAAGCGCCGACGTGAACGCCAGCGAAATTGATCTTGTGGTGTTGGCGACAACGACGCCGGACAACACATTCCCTGCCACCGCGACAAAGATCCAACATCAGCTCGGCATGACCAATGGCGCCGCATTCGATATTCAGGCGGTTTGTTCGGGCTTCGTCTACGGCCTTGCTGTCGCCGACAATTTCATTAAGGCGGGGCAGGCGGAGACCGTTGTCCTGATCGGCGCTGAAACATTTTCTCGGATACTCGATTGGGAAGACCGGGGAACTTGCGTGTTATTCGGGGACGGCGCTGGCGCAGTCGTGATCCAAGCCAGCAAGGATACACACGACGGCCCAACCGATACTGGCCACAATAGGGGCCGTGGAATTTTGTCGACCCATCTGCATTCAGACGGCGCGACCAATGATCTGCTCTACGTTGATGGCGGGCCATCGAGCACACAAACCGTCGGTCATGTGCGAATGAACGGGCGCGAGGTTTTCCGCAATGCGGTGAATAATCTGGCTAGTATTGTCGACGAAACATTGGAGGCCAATGGATTGTCCCCGGAAGACATTGACTGGCTGGTGCCGCATCAGGCGAACAAGCGAATCCTTGATGGGACAGCGAAAAAACTGGGATTGCCGGTGGCAAAAATGGTCGTGACCGTTGACCGCCATGCCAACACTTCGGCAGCGTCAATTCCGTTGGCGCTTGACGAAGCAGTGCGCGACGGGCGCATTCAACGCGGCGACATGGTACTGATGGAAGCCATGGGCGGCGGCCTGACATGGGGCGCCGGACTGGTTCGCTGGTAGGCTGAACCACGTGATCGGCTCAATATTGTGATCTTTTACACCGCAAGGATATTGCAGTTTCCCGCATCCCTTTGATATTGACGGGAATATCGGGGAACGATAGGCTCCAAGCAATCAACAAAAAGGGGTTTAGGGATGGCAGGTCAAACAGTCACGCGCGCCCACTTGGGCGAGGCCGTTTATCAGGAAGTTGGCTTGTCGCGAAACGAGTCCGCTGACCTGTTGGAAACAGTCTTGAATTTGGTCACTGATTCTTTGGTGCAAGGGGACCCGGTCAAAATTTCATCGTTTGGCAGTTTCTCTGTCCGGCAAAAAGGCCAGCGCATTGGACGCAATCCGAAGACCGGCGAAGAAGTGCCGATTTTGCCGCGAAAAGTCCTTGTTTTCCGCCCCTCACAGGTCTTGAAATCTCGTATAAACAGGCGCGCCCTTTCCGAGCCTGTATCTGAATAGGTGTCCACACGCTCCATGGCAGCCGACACACCCACAACGAAGATCTCCAAAAAAGCGCCGGGCGCGTTTCTCACGATCAGCGAAGTTGCCGATACCCTTGATCTGCCGCAGCATGTGCTCCGGTTCTGGGAAACCAAGTTTAAACAAATTCGGCCGATGAAACGCGGTGGTGGACGCCGCTATTATCGACCGGAAGATGTCGCGTTATTACGCCGAATCCAATCACTGCTCTACGACGAGGGCTATACAATTAAGGGCGTGCAAAAACTTTTGCGCGATGGCGCCTTGAAAAAAGCCGATTTTCCGGAAGAGACGTCCGTCGCCAAAAACGACGATTTGGACAGCGAAGTTAAGTCCGCCATTGATGAGTTGGAAAACCTGCGCGCCGAACTTACGGCCGCACGCTAAACCTTATTTTCCATTCACTATGATCATCGACATTTCCTGTTATTGCTTGGCCCGATATCGCCGCGTATAGTGCGCCGGCTCACCAGAGATTGCCCTTTCAAAAGGGCACGGTCGGGGGGTAGCTCAGCCTGGTAGAGCACTCGGCTGGGGGCCGAGCGGTCGCTGGTTCGATTCCAGTCTCCCCGACCATTCTTCAATTTTTTTGTCCAATTATTGATCGCCAACCCAGGATTCCAGACCTGGCAATCCCCTTGCTTTGTTTGCGTAGAATTCCTAGGTTCAATTTTGACAGTCCACCCGGAAAATCATGAAAAAAAGCGCCAAGACCTTCACCTATTGGATCGATATTGTCGGCGCATGTAATTTGCGCTGCCCTTCGTGCCCGCGCGGTAATTTCAAACCCGGTGACGTGATGACGGAAATGCCGCCGTCGGGTTTGATGGATTTTGAATTGTTCAAAGAATGCGTCCAACGCGCTATCAAAGAAGGGCCGTCACTGAACCCGCAAATTCACCTCTACAACTGGGGTGAACCGTTGGTCCATCCGGAAATTCCGAAATTCGTTGAGTATCTCCGCGAGCAAGAAATTTATTGCGGCATTTCCAGTAATCTGAATATCGACGGACCGTTGCGCGATGTGATCAAGGCGGGGCCTGATTTTTTCCGCGTCTCATTGTCCGGATTTACCCAGCCGGTTTACGGCCAGACCCATCAGCGTGGCGACATCGAGCGGGTCAAAAAGAACATGATCAAGATCCGCGATTATCTGACCGAATTCGGCACCAAGACCTACGTCGAAGTCAACTATCACATCTATAAACACAACGCGAACCAGGACTTGATCGATATGATCGCGTTCTGCAACGAACTGAAATTCAACATTAGCCCGGTTTGGGCGTTCTTCCTGCCACTTGAGAAAAACCTGCTGGTCGCCGAGGGGCGCGAAACAGAGGCTGACCGGGAACTGATCGATTTGTTGGCCATACATCCGAAGAAGGCCATGGAATTGTCCATGCCCTATAAGGATCGGGACTGTCCGGTGCGCCAACATGCCACCGTCATCAATTTCGACGGCTCGGTGCCGCTGTGCTGCAATACGTTTGAGCGCCAGCATATCGTCGCGCCGTCATTCCTCGACGTGGATCATGAAACGCTGCAAAAAGCGAAATATGAGAACGCGGCCTGTGGGCCCTGCATGGATAACGCAATCCATACATACCTGGCTTTTGAGGCGGGCGAAATCATGGACGAGGCGGGCAACGCAGTATTGCGAGAAGTCGGTAGTCCATTGGAAATTCATCAGTACGAACAGCCAAAAGTCCGGATGCTGGATGGCACGCCGATCGACATCGAAGCCAAGCAGGAAGGCGAAATTCAAACTCGAAAAAAAATTCGCGGCATTCGCAAACTGTTGTGGCATGCCCAGAATTTCGGCACCAAGGCGACCGCGCCCTGACCGTTGTAATTGGCATTCCCTTAATTGCCAGTGCAGTTTTGGCACCTTGAGCACTGCGCGTGAACCCATATTTCAGCCGGGAATAAGCATGTCGGATTTTTGGGACCGTATCACCGTCGTATTTATCGTTCACAACTCGGTTTCCGTGTTGGCCGGCGCGCTCGAAAGCCTGGCCAAAGCGAAGCGGATCATCGTCATCGACAATGCCAGTTCGGATGGCTCGGCAGCCCTGGCGAAAAGCCTGCATGACCGGGTGGAAATCATCCACAACCCCGACAACACCGGTGTTTCCATGCCGTCGAACATGGCATTCAAAGAGGTCGATACGGAATTGATCTTGCACATGAACCCCGATGTGCAATTTGACAACGCCTGCGTTGAACGGCTGGTGGCCAGCATGGATGCCGACCCGAATGCGGCGGTCATCTCGCCGATGATCATCAATGCTAATGATGATCAGGAAATTGATGTCATGGGCCCCGGCGAAATCGAACACAGGAAAATCGCAGTACCGCCGGAAGGACCATTTTGCACCTGGTATGTCTGCGGCAGCGTCTGGTTATGGCGCAACGAAGCAATCAAAAAGTTGGATGGGTTTGATTCCAACATTTTTCTCTACAACGAAGACGTCGATATTTGTGTCCGCGTATCACAAGCCGGCTACAGCCTGATTGTCGACACTGAGGCCGTAATCCATCATGGCGGCGGGGCATCCGAGCGCATCAGCTACAAAACACGCTGGCGCAAGGATTGGAATTTGATCTGGAGCCACTTCTATCTCAAAAGCAAACATGTCGGCCACACTGCCGCCTGCAAAGAGGCACGCGAAAAGCGTCGCGAATACGCATGCAACGCCATGATCGGCGCGCTGTTGCTTAGGCCGAAAACCGTTGTCGGCCAATTGGCCAGAGTGTCCGCGGTCAATCGGTTCTTGAAAGGCGGGCCATCGTGGTTGCGCACCACATGGGCGCGGCCCCGACCGTATTGAACGTGAAAGTTCAGCTGGAAGCCTCAATGACCTGTTCGACTAGGCGTTGATGATCAAGAGCTCTGGTCCAATACGCTTCACGCCTCGCCGGATCATCCAGGCAATTAACCTGCGCATCCAACATTGTCACAAAAATGTCAGCCGCCGGTATCTCCACCGTGTTCTCGCCATCCTGTTTTCGAACGATCAATTCGGTCGTCAGGTCCGGCGGTTTTGAGAATGCCCGGTGGGCAAAGATTGAGCCGGTTTCACCCCAAACCTCAACCTCATTGCGGTAGTGTCGGCCGTATCCCCATTCCAGGTTGGCCACCGCGCCGCTTGGAAATTCCAACATCGCGGTCCCGGAGGTATCGACCTCATAGCCATCGGCGCTCTGGCGGCGCGCGCTGACAAAGTCGGGCAGGGCGCCTAATATTTCCGCACTCAGACAAATTGGATAGACCCCGGCATCAAGCAGCACGCCGCCACCCAATGCTGCGGAATACCTGGCGTTGCCGGGCTCGAGGTGGGGGAAACCAAATCGCGCGGTGAGGCTGACGACCTTGCCGATTTTACCATCTTCAATCAGCCGACGCAGCGCCGTGAACTGGGGATGATGTATCGGCCCGAAGGTCGTACACAACGCCAACGCTCGCGACCGCGCCATCTCAACGAGCGTTTCCGCATCCGTCAGCGTCGTCGTCAGAGATTTTTCGCAGAACAAATGCTTACCTGATTCCAACACTCTCGCGGCGTGCGCGGCATGCAGCCCGATGGGGGTCGCCACATAGACAATATCGACGCCCTCATCAGCCAGCATCTCATCCGCGCTCGCCCAGCCATGGCATTGCCAGTGTGCCGTCTGCGCTTCCAGTACTTCGGCGTTGCGGGTGTGAATTCCGGCCAGACGTAAGGTCTTCGCCGCGTTGATCGCCGGCAAAATATTGCGCGTCGCGTGATCACCTGCGCCCCACAGCGCGATCGCCGGTAAATTCGTACCCATTGTTCTGGTTGCGGCTATTCCGCCGGCAGCGGCAAAGCCTAGTCCTTTTTCTTAATCCGAAAACTCCGTATAACTTCTAGCATTGTCATCGCAGCTTGCCACGCAAGGCGTTGGCACGGGTACAACACGAAAGCCTAAGGCGAGAAAACTTGGACCATAAACCGCGGATCATGAAATCCGGCATCGTCGATGTGACGTTCGGTCGCGATGTGACGGTCATTGAGCCCGCCAACCTTTATGGCTGTGAGATCGGCGCGGATTGCTTCATTGGGCCGTTTGTCGAAATTCAAAAAGGCGCCAAAATCGGTGCCAACACACGGGTTCAGTCCCATTCGTTCATCTGTGAGCTGGTCACCATCGGCACCCATTGTTTCATCGGCCACGGTGTCATGTTTATCAATGACAGGTTTGACGCTGGCGGTCCGGCCTTTGAGGACAAAGATGCTTGGTTGCCGACGGTCTTGGGCGATCATGTGTCCGTCGGCTCAAACGCGACACTGCTGCCGGTGAAAATTTGCGATCACGCGGTCATCGGCGCCGGCGCCGTGGTCGCCGGCGACATTCTGGAACCGGGGATCTATGCCGGAAACCCGGCAAAGCTGTTGCGGCCATTGGATCCGTAACTCGAAAAACACCGATCCTTATACTTGGGCATAGAAAAAACGGCCGGTGAATAAATCACTGACCGTAGTTTGTGCTCTTGAGGGAAGGGAGGAATTTCAAAATCGAAATTCATCCAACACCCTGATAATGCCAAAACACCGCAGTAATAGCTGTGACGCGCATCACAATTGGAATATTAATTTTAAAGCATTGTTTTTAAACGATTATAATTGATCAAGAACCGAGCAAATGCATCGGCGGGCCATCTTCGGCCTCATCCTTAACGCCACAAAGGCGCTCCAAATCATCGAGAATGGCAGGAATCTCATCATCCGCTGGCCCATGGTAGAATCGCCCACCCGGCGCCAACCGAATTGTCGGCCCCGTTTGGCAGTGTCCCATGCAAACACTGCGCTCAACGACAATATTAATCCGGCGCTGGCGAATAGTTTCCTCCAGCATTTTGGCCATATCCTCGCTGCCGCGCGCCGCGCAAGACGGCTCATCCATGCGGAACCGACGGTTAACGCATATCATTAAGATCCGTGGGCGGACTTCGGAATCAGGGTCGGAACTGGGGGCCTCAGCCGGCGTCTTATCGGGCGGTGTCATGCACCGCTTCCCAAGGCATCTTCGAGACTGCCGGAAATCTCAAACACATCGTCGAGCTTCGCCAACTGGAGCACCTTTAGGACTGTCGGGCGGCAGGCGACCAAAACCAGCCGCGACCCACGCTTCTTGGCCTGTTGATGGCCTTCAACCAGACTAGCGACGCCGGAGCTGTCGATCATTTCGACGCCGGCCAAATCAACCACGGTTATTGCGGTTTGCCCGATTTTTTCCATGAGCGCGTCACGCACAAGAGACGAACATGACAAATCGACATCGCCCGTCAACCCGACAACGCACTGGCCTGCTATTTCACTGATGTTGATTTCAACCATGGTTTTCTCGATTTTGGCTCCGCCGCCGCGTTGCGTCGGGCTTTCGATAACGGTTCGTTACGGAAGTGACACGGCACAACTGCATGTGCAGGTGTGCGAACGCCGCTACGATGGAGCGGCTATTCGGCGTCCATCCTCGGTCAATTTACAAACGATCCAACCGGGTTTCAGTGGGTTATTAAACCAAGGTTCCGCCCAACCGCGCTCAATGCAACTTTGAACCGTCCTGGTGCTGACCTTTTGCCCCAGGTCATCAAACAGAGGCAATTTACCGCCCGGTTGATCGAGCCCACGGCGCAACCATTTGCGCTGCCCATCGGTGGCCGCACCGGCAACTGATTTCACACTTTCCGGCGCCGCCGCGTCATGATCAGACGCTGCCTCCGGATGATCGTTTGCCGGCATCGCGTTGGGCGATTCGAAGGATGAGGACACGGTTGCCTCCCGTTAAAAACCCGCGGATTAATTCAGCGCGCATGGTACGTTAGTTTCACCGCCCGGCCAAGGTGACATCGACGAACCACGCTCGGGCTAAGATTGACGGAATCTTCGAGGTATAGAATGTCTCAGGTAATGGTTTATGTGACAGCCACCAATCGTGATGAAGCGCTGGTCCTTGCGCGTACCGCAGTTGAAGAGAAACTTGCTGCCTGCGCGAATATTCTGGGCGAGATGACATCGGTCTTTGGATGGCAGGGCAAGATTTGTGAAGACCAGGAAATCGCGCTTATTTTAAAAACGCGAAGCGATTTGGTGCCTCAGCTTAGCGCCCGCATACAGGCCTTACACAGCTACGACTGCGCGTGCGTCGTAGCGCTCCCGATTACCGCGGGCAATCCTGATTTCTTGAATTGGATCGATACCGAGACAATCTGACGCGCTCAGCGTGCGCCGATTTGTTGCACGATGGCGCTGACTTGCACGGCGCTGGTGATGGCACCGCTGAAGCAGGCCTGAATGGCTTGGGAAAGCGGTTTCAAAAGCTGAATGTCACGCGGATCCGGCGCGCCGCCACGCGCCGCCAAAATGGCGCTCGCAACATTGCCAACCGATTCACATAATTCCGTCACGTGTTCGAATTTGCTGCCCGAGAGCTTGTCGCTGGAGCCGTCGGTGATATCAAGCAAGCTCAGGAGTTCCTGGCGGATAGATGGGTCCAAGCGCCCAGCGCGCTCCAGCATCGGCACCAGATTAGTGACATGCGCCGCGATTTGGGCACCAATCACATCCAGGCTGGCGATTTGTATCTGCGCCATGGCCTGACTGATCATCGCTTCGACTTCGGCGAAGCTGAGTTTTTCACCGATTGCCTTGGCACGCAGCGTATTGGGCGCCTCAATGCCACCTTCGGCATTGTCCTTGCGCCGGGCCGGACCAACGTACGCTTCGGACACCACAAATTTCTTCCGCGATTCAATCAGGTCATCGATACGGTCCAGCAATTGCGCCGTCGAAATCGGTTTCGCAATCACCGTATCCGTTCCCGATTCCACGACCCGGGCAACAAGCTCCGGGGTCGGCGTTTCAATCAATGTAATAATCGGGATAAAGGGATTATGGCCGGCGTTTCCGCGCCGTATCTCTTTGATATAGTCAATGAAATCGCCATCCTTGAGTTCACAGCTCGCGATCAATAAATCAGGACTGCCTTTTGCCAGCACGTCTTTGATACTGGCCAAGGTTTTGCCGAAATTGATGTCTCGGAACCCATTATTATGGAGAATATTTTGATACTTTGGCGCGTGTTCAGGTCGTGATCGACCAAGAGAACATCACAGGTGACAAAGTTGATCTTCGGCATGCTTCTTCAACTCCGCCCGCAATGGGCCACAGCGGCAACTATTCCGCTCATCAGTTAACATAGAACCTAGCGCCACTCAGCACCAAATTCAAAGGCGCCTTTCAGTGCAATTTACCAGTGCAACCCGTACAGTCGCAATGGCTTGTGCGGCAATTCCTTCACCGCGGCCAGTAAAGCCCAGCCGTTCCGTCGTTGTCGCCTTAACATTCACGCGCCCCGGCGCAATTTCAAGCATGGCTGCAACAGCGTCGCGCATAGCGACACGGTTGGGCCCGATTTTCGGTTTCTCGCAAATTAGTGTGACATCTATATTGACAATTTCGCCGCCCAATTTGTGGACCGCCCGGGCGGCGTGTTCAACGAACACGGACGATGGCGCGCCGCGCCATTGGGGATCACTGGGCGGAAAATGTTCGCCGATATCAGCTGCGCCAACGGCGCCAAGTATCGCGTCCGTCAATGCATGCAGCCCCACATCGGCATCCGAATGCCCGACCAAGCCCTGATCGTGGGCAATCTCCACACCGCACAGAATGACACCATCACCATCGCCGAAACGATGGACGTCAAATCCATGTCCGGTCCGGTATTCCCAGTTGGCGCCTGGTAGTTCCGTCATCTTCAAATCCTCGGCCCGCGTGATTTTCATGTTGTCGGAATCACCGTCGACAATTGCCACCGATAAACCGACATGCTCGGCGACGGCGGCATCATCGGTCATTTGCAGGCCCGCCGCCGCCTCGTGGGCGGCCAAAATTTCTCGGTAGCGGAACCCTTGCGGCGTTTGGACACGCCAAAGGCGGGATCGATCGACCGTCTCATCGATAACGCCGTCGGTGACCGCTTTCAGCGTATCAGTCACGGGAATTGCAGGCACAGCACCGCCATGACTGTCCAGCCCCGCCAACACGCGCTCTATAAGTCCGTGGTCAACAAACGGCCGGGCGGCGTCATGGATGAGAACGCGGTCCGGCGGCTGGGATTGGAGGTGACGCAAGCCCCGCAGCACGGATTCCTGGCGGCTATCGCCGCCGCCAACCGGCGCCATGACATCAAGCCCTTCTGTCGCCGTTTCAAACAGTGAGAGATCATCCAAATGGATGACCGGTTGCACGGCGTCAACATCGGGGTGGTCAGCAAAGGCGCGGAGTGCGTGGCGAAAAAGCTGCTCGCCGCCGTAATCGCGGTATTGCTTCGGCGTCTCACCACCGAAACGATGGCCGCGTCCCGCCCCGACAATTAATGCTACGGTCCGTGTCACGCGCTCATATCCTCAATCATTCGATCGGCAACCCTGATCCGATATCGCATGTTTATCGCCCGCCAATTCTAGTTGACCCAGCCGACGACCGCGAAAAATTGTTCCAGACATTAGTGGGGCAGGGGCCATCTGCCAACCAACGATATCGCCGTAAAAAGGTAATCGACGCTTGTATATGGCCGCCGGCGGCGGCATCTTTCGGCGCATATCTTGAAGACAACGGGATAACAGCCGCCATGGCCGAAACCTCAACCGTCCTGAACCTGATGGCGCTCAGTGCACTTTTGCCGGCGGCCTTCATCGGTGCGCGCAAAGCACCGGTGCGAGATGCGGTTTTCTGGCTGCTTTTGGCAGTGGCGTTCGTTGGGCCATTCATGTGGATTATCACCGAGTTTGCCGCCGCTTGGCGGACCGATTTGTCCGCGGCACTTTGGTTATCCATCGCTGCCACAATGGCTATTTTCGGTTTCACTGCGGCATTTGACCGCGACGCATGGCAGTTGGCGCCGATACTTTGGCCGCTGATGCTTGGCCTTGGCATTCTCGCTGCCATTTGGTCTGGCCACGCGGCCAGTAAACCCATTGCCGATCAGCCATCGGGCTGGATCGTTCTGCATATTGCAGTTTCCGTCGCAACCTATGCGCTGGTGACGTTGGCCGCCGTTGCCGCGTCGGCGGGCATTCTTCAGGAACGCGCGATGAAGGCGAAAAAACCAACTAGCCTAACCCGCGCGCTGCCGCCCATCACCGCCTGCGATGATATGGTCATCCGGCTTTTGGCTATTGCCGAGACGGTACTGGTTCTTGGCCTGATCACCGGCATGACGTTGAACTACGCTCAGTCAGGCCAGTTGATTGAATTCGATCATAAATCCATCTTGGCATTCGCGGCATTTGCGCTGATCGGCGCCCTGTTGATCGCGCACCGGGTTTCAGGTTTACGAGGACGCAAAGCCGCACGGTGGGTTTTGGCCGCCTATTTGGTTCTGACGTTGGGATATCCTGGGGTGAAATTTGTCACCGACGTGATCATCGGCTAAAGCCTGGCGCCAAGAAAACGCACAAGTCTTGAGTTTTCTGCTCGATTGCACAATAAATAGGCACATTTTGAGGAATGGTATGCTAAAACCCGTTAACATTGGGCCTGTCGAAATTGATGTGCCGGTTATTCTGGCACCGATGTCAGGCGTCACTGATATGCCGTTTCGTCGCCTGGTGAAACGTGCCGGTGCGGGCATGGTGATATCCGAGATGATCGCCAGCAGGGCGATGATCCATGCGGCCAGGAAAACCATGAAAATGGCGACCCATTGCGCCGACGAGCACCCCATTGCCGTGCAGTTGGCCGGTTGCGAACCTGACGTCATGGCGGAAGCCGCCCGCCTGAATGAAGCACGTGGCGCATCGATCATTGATATCAACATGGGCTGCCCGGTGAAAAAGGTGACCAGCGGCGATGCCGGCTCTGCCCTGATGCGTGACGAAGCCCTGGCCGCCAAGCTGTTGGAGGCGACGGTTAAGGCGGTCAAGGTGCCGGTGACGTTGAAGATGCGAACCGGTTGGGATGATGACAGCCGCAACGCACCGAATTTGGCGCGCATTGCCGAAGAATGCGGCATTCAAGCCGTGGCGGTTCATGGCCGCACGCGTTGTCAGTTTTACAAAGGCAAATCTGATTGGCGGTTTATTCGCCAAGTCAAAGATGCCGTCAGCATCCCGGTTTTCGGCAACGGTGACGTGCTCACCGTCGACGATGGCGCAGAATTGCTACGCCAATCGGGGGCCGATGGTGTCCTTATCGGTCGCGGCACCTATGGCCGGCCATGGTTTCCGAGCCAAGTCGCACATTTTCTGCAGACCGGTGAACGCCTGGACGATCCGCCGCTCGCTGCTCAATTGGACACCCTCATCGAACATTACGATGCAATCTTGGATCATTATGGCGCACAAGCCGGTGTTAAAATCGCCCGCAAGCACCTGGGGTGGTATTCGAAAGGCCTGCCCAATTCCGCCGAATTCCGCTCGGAGGTGTTTGATTTACTTGAGCCTGATGCGGTCCGGGCGCGTATCCGCGCCTTTTACATGCCCCTGATCGAAAAGATTGCCGCATGACCTCCAATCCATTGATCGATCTTCATGATCGCGGGGATTTCACCGACATTGATGGCGATTACATCCTCAATGGATTGACCGCCGCAATTTTGGTTGTTGATGATAACTTCTTAATTTTAAAAATTAATTCCGCAGCCGAAGATTTTTTCCGAACCAGTGTCGGCAATTTGTTGGATCATGGCTTGGACACCTTGCTGCCGGCTGACAGTCCGCTGTTTGTATTAATTGCCCAAGTTCGTGCCGAACAACAAGCGGTGTCCGAATACGACGTCACTATTGAAACGCCCCGTATCGGTCAGCATTTCGTCAATATTCACGCCGCGCCGGTAGTTGAATGCCCAGGCGTGGTCGTTTTGTCGCTGCATTCCAGGTCGGTCGCTGAGAAGATCGACCGGCAACTGTCGCATCGCGGCGCGGCGCGCTCGGTCAGTGCCATGGCTTCGTTGCTGGCACACGAAGTCAAAAACCCGCTTTCAGGAATTCGCGGCGCGGCCCAGCTTCTGGAAGAAACGGTGTCAGTGGAAGATCAAAGCCTGACCCGCCTCATTCGCGATGAAGTTGATAGAATTTGTGATCTGGTCGACCACATGGGGATGTTCTCGGACGATGCGCCGGTCCGTCGTGACGCGGTCAATATTCACCAAGTCCTCGACCACGTCCTGCAGATTTCAAAAAACGGCTTTGGCCGCCACACCCGTTTCGTTGCCAATTTCGACCCGTCGCTGCCGGCGGTCCGAGGGGACCGAGATCAATTGGTGCAAGTCTTTCTGAATCTTGTGAAAAATGCCGTCGAAGCATCACCGGACGAAGCAGGGGAAGTGGTTATGGAAACCTCCTATCGGCACGGTGTGCGGTTCGCCGCGCCGGGGACCCATGAGCGGGTTCACTTGCCTTTGGCGATCAGCGTCACCGATAGCGGCAGTGGCATTTCGGAAGATATCCGGCCGCACCTGTTTGAACCCTTCGTCACCTCAAAAGCCCATGGCAGCGGCCTCGGCCTTTCATTAGTGGCAAAGATCATCGGCGACCATGGCGGCGTCATCGAATGCGAGAGCCTCTCCCAACGCACCACGTTCCGGATCATGCTGCCGATGTGCACCGATGGCGAAAGCGCCGGCGAGGCTATGATGGATGAGCCGAGCGAGGCCGGGCCATGACTGCATCAACCATTCTTGTCGCAGATGACGACGACGCGGTCCGGACTGTCATCGCCCAAGCATTAACCCGCGCCGGCTATGAGGTCAGAACCGCAAGCAACGCCGCGACACTGTGGCAATGGGTTGAGAAAGGCGAGGGCGATCTTGTGATCACCGATGTCGTCATGCCCGATGAGAACGGTTTGGACCTGGTGCCGCGCATTCGCCACATCCGGCCGGATCTCAGAATCGTCGTCATGAGCGCCCAAACGACGTTGATGACCGCCGTCAAAGCCACTGAACGCGGCGCTTTTGAATACCTTCCGAAACCGTTTGATATCAATGAATTGGTGTCTGTTGTTAAACGAGGACTTAAAGCAGGCGTGGATATCTCGGCCAGGCTTGATGAAGATGGCGTCGATGAAACGTTGCCGTTGATCGGCCGCTCGCCTGCCATGCAGGACGTCTATCGGACCGTAGCGCGGCTGATGCCGACGGATTTAACCGTGATGATCAATGGTGAATCGGGGACCGGCAAAGAATTGGTCGCCCGCGCCCTGCATGATTACGGTAAACGCAAAAACGCCCCCTTTATTGCCGTCAATATGGCAGCGATCCCGCGTGAATTGATCGAAAGCGAATTGTTTGGCCATGAGAAAGGGGCCTTCACCGGGGCTATGGCGCGCAGTTCAGGCCGCTTCGAACAGGCAGAAGGTGGCACGCTATTTCTGGACGAAATCGGCGATATGCCGCTTGAGGCCCAAACACGTTTGCTGAGGGTGCTGCAAGAAGGTGAATTTACCGCCGTCGGCGGGCGAACGTCGATGCGCACCGACGTCCGGATCATCGCCGCCACGCATCACGACCTGAAAAAGCTGATCCGCCAGGGACTATTCCGCGAAGATTTGTTTTTCCGTCTCAATGTCGTGCCGTTGCGCCTGCCGCCGCTGCGCGAACGTACGGAGGATATCCCCGAACTGGTCCGCCACTTCCTTAGCCGCGCCGCCAGCGCTGGTCTGCCTTGGAAGACCATCGCTAAGGAAGCCCTTGATCTTTTGAAGCGCCATGATTGGCCGGGCAATGTGCGTGAATTGGAAAACATGGTGCAGCGCTTGGCCGCGCTCTGCCCTCAGGAACTCATTGGCGCCGATGAAATTTCACGCGAATTAGACGATAGCGACGGCCAATCGGGCGCATCTGAACAAACCGTTCAAGACGGGTTGGGAAAATCTGTTGAAAAACAATTGGCCCATATTTTTGCTGCACACAGTGACGCTTTGCCGGCTGCGGGACTCTACGACTGGGTTTTAAAGGAAATCGAAAAACCGCTGATCACGTTGACCCTACAGGCGACCCGCGGCAATCAGTTGAAAGCCGCGCAGGTTTTGGGCTTGAACCGCAATACATTGCGTAAAAAAATCCGTGACCTGGCTATTCCGGTCATTCGAGCTGGCCGATGAGCCAGAACTCCGCGAATTCGAATGCATTTTGGAATTGGGTGCGCGGCGCCAGCGCCAGCCGGAAAATGGCCTATGCGTTAGCGGTTGCCTCTGCGCTGGCGGGGATTGCAACGGTGGCAACGATCACCGGGCAGGCTTACGGTCTCGATACGGTTGTCAGCCTGCTCTACATAGACGGCATCTTGCTTTTGTTGCTGGCTGTTATCGTCGCCAAACGGCTTGCCCAGGTCTGGATGGAACGGCGCCGGGGCACGGCGGGGGCAGGGCTACAGGTTCGATTGGTTGTTCTATTCAGTCTGGTCGCCGTCACGCCGGCCATTCTTGTCGCAATATTTTCCGCGTTGTTTCTGCATTTCGGCATGCAAAGCTGGTTTTCCGAGCGCGTCAATAAAGCGCTCAATCAATCGCGCATTGTCGCCAACGCCTATCTCATTGACCACCGCAACAATATCCAAACAGATGCCCTGGCTATTGCCAATGAGTTGAATCTCAACGCGCCCCAATTGATGCGAAACAAAGTGCTTTTTGACCGCCTCCTATCGACGCAGGCGGCGGTTCGCTCACTTTCCGAGACCGTGGTGATCGACAGCGGCGGACAGATCCTGGCGCGAGCTCAGTTCAGCTTGACGCCGAAACTCGAAAATTTGCCGGTTGATGCCTTGGCAAGCGCCAACCAAGGCAGAATTGCAGTTCTTGATTCGGAAAATGATGATCGCATGCGCGCTCTGGTCAAACTCAACCGTTTCATCGACGCCTATCTTCTGGTCGAGCGTTTCGTCGATGCGCGGGTCAACAATCATATCGACGACATCAAAAAGGCTGTATCCGAATATCGAAAGATGGAAAGTGAGCGCGGCGGAATACAAGTTAGCTTTATTATCATTTTTCTAGTGGTTTCTCTATTGCTTTTACTGGCCGCGGCCTGGATCGGCCTTAACGTTTCAACCCAATTGGCGCGCCCAATCAGCCGATTGATTTCAGCGACCGATGAGGCCAGCCAAGGAAATCTCGACGTTCGCGTAGAAGTCAGTGAAGAGGAAGATGAAATCAGTTCGCTTGGCCATGCCTTTAACAACATGGCTAATCAATTGGAAAATCAACAAAAGGGCTTATTGGACGCCAACCGGGAAATGGATGAGCGCCGGCGCTTCACCGAAGCGGTTCTCACCGGCGTTTCGGCCGGTGTTATCGGGCTCGATTCCGAAGGTCGCTTGCATCTCCCGAACCGGTCGGCATCAGAATTGCTGGATACCGATTTAGATGCCCACAAAGGCGACGAGCTGGCCAACGTCATTCCTGAGATGGCTGAACTGCTGGCCCAGGCGAAAAGCCAACCAAACCGCACCCATCAAGAGGAAATTGAATTGTTGCGGAACGGCCAATCACGAACCTTGCTGGCCCGCATCGCCGCTGAAACAATCGAGGCGGAAGTCATTGGCTATGTCGTGACCTTCGATGATGTCACCGAACTGTTTTCCGCACAGCGCAAAGCGGCCTGGGCCGACGTGGCGCGGCGCATCGCTCATGAGATCAAAAACCCTTTAACGCCTATTCAGTTATCGGCGGAACGGCTGCGACGGAAATACGAGAACGAGATCACCAGCGATCCGGAAACTTTCATCAATTGTACAGATACCATTGTCCGCCAGGTTGAGGATATTGGTCGAATGGTCGATGAATTTTCTTCGTTCGCCCGGATGCCGCAACCCTCGATCAAATCAGAAAATCTGTCCGAAATTTGCCGCGAGGCTATTTTTCTGGAACGGAACCGAACCCCGGAAATCACCTTCAATGCCGATTTGCCAAAATCGGATGTCTCAATTCATTGCGACCGGCGCCAGATTGCCCAGGCGTTGACCAATTTGCTAAAGAACGCCGCCGAGTCCATCGAAGCGCGCCTGTCGCGAGAACACGACCAAGGCGCCGCCGGCGAAATTCGCCTCAGGTTCAGCCTTTCACCGCTGCCAGACGATGGCGGACAAGCCGCAGAAACAAAGATTGTGATCGAAGACAATGGAATTGGTCTGCCTGAAGACCGCGCCCGCTTGACCGAACCCTATGTGACAACGCGTGCAAAAGGTACCGGACTTGGCCTTGCCATCGTCCGCAAAATCATGGAGGACCATGATGGCAAGTTGGAGCTTGATAACGTGGCGGGAGGCGGCGCGCGGATAACGATGATTTTTCATAACTTCGAAGCCACCGATCAGCCCCCAAAAGCGGCCAGCGACGATGACGATGAGGCGGCCATCCACGCCACCATGTTGGGCGGCGAAAATAGGTGAATTCGGCAATGGCGCATGAAATTCTGATTGTCGATGATGAAGCCGATATCCGGATGTTGACGGCCGGCATTTTAGAAGATGAAGGGTTCCAAACCCGCGCTGCCGGCGGCAGTGATCAAGCCTTGGCCGAAATTGAAACGCGGCGTCCCAGTCTCGTTTTGCTGGATATTTGGCTGCAGGGCAGCGAGCTTGACGGGTTACAAATTCTGCAACGGATCAAAAGCGATCACCCGACAATTCCCATCTTAATGATGAGCGGCCACGGTACAATCGAGACGGCGGTGGCCGCAATCAAACAAGGCGCCTACGATTTTATCGAAAAGCCGTTCAAGGCGGACCGGTTGCTTCTGCTCGTCGAACGATCCATCGAGGCGGCCCGGCTGCGCCGCGAAAACGAAGAGTTACGCCTCAGGGTCGGTACGGAAACCGATCTTATCGGCGATTCAAAAGCCATCCGCGATGTCCTACAACTCGTCGATCGGGCGGCGCCAACGAATAGCCGAATCTTGATTTCGGGGCCGTCCGGCGCCGGAAAAGAGGTCGTCGCCAGGTTGATACATGAACGTTCACAACGCGCTGAAGGTCCCTTTATTGTGGTCAACTGCGCGACCATGATGCCCGACCGCATGGAAATTGAACTTTTCGGCACCGAAGTTGCCAGGGACGACAGTGAAAACCGTCGTGTCGGCATCTTCGAAGCAGCCCACAACGGGACAATCTTGTTCGATGAAATATCCGACATGCCCACGGAAACCCAAGGAAAGATTGTCCGGGTATTACAAGAGCAGGTGTTCGAGCGGGTTGGCGGTTCGTCACGCGTTGAGGTTGATGTTCGGGTAATGGCAACTACGACGAAAAATCTTCCTGATGAAATTGTCGCCGCGCGCTTCCGCGAAGATCTATTCTACCGGCTGAATGTCGTGCCTATTTCGGTGCCGCCTTTGAATACCTTCCGCGAAGATATCCCGAAACTCGCCGAGCATTTCCTCACCAAAGCCTGTGAAACCGCTGGCCAACCCACCAGAAAATTTGGTCCGGACGCTATCGCGGCGTTGCAATGCCACGATTGGCCGGGCAACGTCCGCGAACTACGTAATGTTGTCGAACGATTGATGATTTTAGCGCCCGATGATCCGGAGACCTTGATATCTGCGGCATCGTTACCGAACGACGTGACAGGGCAGATTGGCACGAGTCAATCGACGGATCGCAGCGAAATCATGGCTATGCCACTGCGCGAGGCGCGCGAATCGTTTGAACGGGACTATTTATCGCAGCAGCTTGAGCGTTTCGAAGGTAATATTTCCAAAACCGCCGAATTTATCGGTATGGAACGGACCGCGCTGCATCGAAAACTGAAATCCTTGGATGTTCGCATTCCGGAAAAAGCCGGGACATAACCGATGGTCCAGGGAGAAGGCCAGAAACAAGGCCAGGAACAAGGTAAGTCATCATGAAAGTGATTGTGTGCGGCGCGGGGCAGGTGGGCTACAACATCGCGCGCCATTTGGCCTTGGAAAGCAATGATGTCACCGTCGTTGACCAGTCGCCCGAGCTGGTGCGACGGATCAACGACAATCTCGACGTCAACGGCATCGTCGGACAAGCGTCGCACCCTGCGGTTCTCGATCAAGCGGGTGCGCGGGACTCGGACATGTTGATCGCCGTCACCGCGACAGACGAGGTCAATATGGTGGCCTGTCAGGTGGCTCATTCAATTTTCGAAGTGCCGACGAAAATCGCCCGCATCCGCGAACAAGGGTACTTGTCACCCCTGTGGGCCAATTTGTTTTTTCGCGATAACATGCCCATCGACGTGATTATTTCGCCGGAAATCGAAGTGGCACGTGCGGTAACACGGCGTTTGCAAGTGCCGGGCGCGTTCGAAATGATTCCCTTGGTCGAAGACAAAGTGAAGCTTATCGGCGTGCGCTGTGATGACGATTGCCCACTGGTCAACACACCGCTCCGCCAGCTCACCCAACTGTTCCCCGACCTCAGCATCGTGATCATCGGATTGATGCGTGATGGCCAACCTATCGTGCCGACCTCCGAAGACCAGATGCTGCCCGGCGACGAAGTATATTTCGTCGTTGATAGCGAACAGGTCGGCCGAGCTATGGCGGCCTTCGGTCATGAAGAAACCGAGGCCAGGCGACTGTTGATCTTCGGTGGCGGCAACATCGGCTTTTTCCTGGCCCAGGAAATTGAGCGCGAACATCATTGGGTACGGACGAAAATCATCGAATCAGACCGGGAACGCGCCGAATCCATTGCCGGTAAACTGGAAAAGACCATGGTCATCCAGGGCAACGTGCTCGATTCGGAAATCCTCGAAGAAGCCGGCGTGGCAACAACTGAAACCGTCGTCGCCGTCACCAACGACGATGAAACCAACATCTTGGCATCGCTGTTGGCGAAACGTTACGGTTGCCAGCGCGCAATCACCCTGATCAACAAGGGGACCTACGAAAATCTTATCAATTCGCTGGAAATCGACGTCACGGTCAGCCCCCGCAACATTACCGTCTCGACCATCCTCCAGCATATCCGTCGCGGTCGCATCCATTCGGTGCACACGCTGCGCGAAGGCTTTGGTGAATTGATCGAGGCCGAAGCGTTGGAGACATCTGAACTGGTCGGAAGACCGCTAAAAGAAGTCAACTTGCCGAGCGGTGTTCTTTTGGGCGCGATTGTCCGGGACGGCCAAATGATTTGTCCAGGCGGGTCCACCGTCGTCGAGCCACATGACCGGATTGTGCTGTTTGCCGCCGCCGAAGTGATCCGCAAGGTCGAAAAAATGTTCTCCGTACAATTGGAATATTTCTAGAAGGATTGGCGATGTCACGCATTGCATATGTTAACGGCCAGTACGTGCCGCTGCGCGAGGCTGCGGTCCATATTGAGGATCGCGGCTATCAATTCGCCGATGGTGTCTACGAGGTTTTCGCCGTCCTCGGCGGCAAATTGATCGGCGAGCAGGGCCACCTTGACCGCCTGGGACACTCATTGAACGAACTCCACATGGCCTGGCCCATGGGCCGCCCGGCGATGATGGTGGCGGTCAAAGAAACCGTGCGCCGTAATCATGTCCTGAACGGTATGGTCTATTTGCAGATCACCCGCGGTGTCGCGCCGCGCTTGCACGCATTCCCGACAGACGCGGAAAGCACCCTGATCATCAATGCCAAAAAGCTGACGCCGCCGAACAAGGAGACGCTCAGCGAAGGCGTTGAGGTCATCACCATTCCCGATATCCGCTGGCAGCGTCGTGACATCAAATCAATTTCCTTGCTGCCGAACGTGTTGGGCAACCAACAGGCGAAGGAAGCCGGCGCCTATGAGGCCTGGCAGATCGATGATGAAGGCATGATTACCGAAGGCACATTGGCCAATGCCTGGATCGTCACCGAAGACGGAGAATTGATCACCCGTAACATCGGCATGGATATATTGAACGGCATTACCCGCCTAACCATCCTTGAGGCTGCGGAAGCCGCCGGCATCAAGGTCACACAGCGGGCATATTCAAAGGACGAAGCCCTGGCGGCGCGGGAAGCGTTTCTTTCCAGTTCCACCTCACACGTCAAAGCCGTGACCCGTATTGACGGGCAATCCATCGGCAATGGCCATGCCGGCGAATTGACTTTGAGCATTCTCGATCACTACATGGATTACATTGAAAGCCATGGTGGCCCCCGCAAGACGGACATATGGAAATGACGCCCCGCATAGACGGACCGCCGCCGACACCGCAGGCCATCATCTTTGATTGGGACAACACCCTGGTCGATACTTGGCCGGCTATCCGGGACGCGCTGAACACCACATTGACGGCCTATGGTAAAGAGCCATGGACTATGACGGAGGTTCGCCAACGGGTTGCTAAATCCATGCGCGACAGATTTCCGGCGCTGTTCGGCGACGTCTGGGAGGAAGCCAGCGACTTTTTCTACAAGCGCTATGATGAAATCCACAAAATCAAATTGGAGCCCACCGCCGGCGCCGAAAAAATGCTGGCCACCTTGGCACGATCGGACCTCTATCTGGCGCTCGTCAGCAACAAACGTGGTGATTTCCTGCGTTCAGAGGCCGAGCACCTGGGTTGGGGGGGCTATTTCAATGCCATGGTCGGGGCCAACGACGCAGCCCGGGACAAACCAGCGCCAGACCCGGTGATCATGGCCACCCAACCCGGCAGTATCACGCCCGGCCCCGCCGTCTGGTTTGTCGGCGATGCCAACATCGACCTCGAATGTGCCGCCAACAGCGGGTGCACGGGTATTCTTGTCGGCGAAGGCTATACCGATATCACCTATCCGCATCACCATTTCACCGACTGCATGGCGCTTTGCAAGTTCATCGATAAACTGTAAGCTCATGTTTCGGATCGAAAGTCCGGCGCTTCGGCGCTCGCAATGGGTGGGAAAACCTCAAAAAACTATAATTGTGGGAGGCACCCCGGTCATCACCCAGACCGAGGGTAAAAAAACAGAGGGTACTAAAATGTCCCCGGAAAAATCGCGGAACGTGCAGGATGTCTTTCTGAATCATATCAGAAAGAACAAAACACCCGTGACGGTGTTCCTTGTGAATGGGGTCAAACTCCAAGGGATTGTCACGTGGTTCGACAACTTTTCAGTGTTGTTACGACGCGACGGGCATACCCAGCTTGTCTACAAGCACGCCATCTCGACGGTCATGCCGTCGGTGCCTGTTCAGTTGTTCGAGCCTGAGAAAGCCGACGATGGAGACAGCGACGCTGCTTAAGCCGTTTTCCGCTCAACAGATCCGGCCCGCGACGTGACGCAAATGGACGGGTTTGATCGGGCGGCAACGCGATGCATTATTCTTCGTCCGCGCGTCCGTGGCGTCGCGGCTGAGGGACGTTCGGATTCCGCAAACCTTGATGAAATTACCGGCCTCGCGGCGGCGATTGAACTCGATATCGTCCATGCCGAGGTCATCACCGTCCAAAAACCCAAACCTGGCACATACATGGGCCGCGGCACGGTGGAGCGCTTCAGTAGCCTGATAGATGATTTGCGCCACGCCCACGAAAATTTGGACGTCGTCATCGTTGATTGTGCTTTGGGGCCTATTCAACAGCGCAACCTGGAGCAGGCCTGGGACTGCAAAGTCATCGACCGCACCGGGTTGATTTTGGAAATTTTTGGCGCCCGAGCGCGCACTCGAGAAGGCCGTTTGCAGGTCGAACTGGCGGCGCTCACCTACCAACGCAGCCGGCTGGTCCGCAGTTGGACCCACCTTGAACGCCAACGCGGGGGGGCAGGGTTCATGGGCGGACCGGGTGAGCGCCAAATCGAATTGGATCGCCGGCTCATTGATCAGCGCATCGACCGGATCAAACGGGACCTCAAGGAAGTCCGGCGAACCCGCGGCCTTCACCGAGACGCACGGAAACGGGTCCCGTACCCAGTAATCGCACTGGTCGGCTATACGAACGCCGGCAAATCTACGCTTTTCAACCTGATGACCGATTCTGATGTCGTCGCCAAGGACCAGTTGTTCGCCACCCTCGATCCAACCATGCGGGCGATAAAACTACCCGGCGGCATGGATGCGATTTTGTCCGATACGGTGGGCTTTGTATCCAATCTGCCGCATGAATTGGTCGATGCGTTTCATGCTACGCTGGAAGAGGTCAATGAAGCCGATTTAATTGTTCATGTACGCGATATCGCGCATGCCGACACGGCGCGTCAAAAATCGGATGTCATGTCGGTTCTCTCGGAAATTGGAATCGGCGACACGACGCGCCATGGCATGGTTGATGTCTTGAACAAAATTGACCTGCTGGACGCGGGTGGCCGCCAAACCTTGGAAAACCAAGTTCGCCGTGGCAATGCTGATGAAGTGCCCATTTCGGCGGTCTCGGGCGAGGGATGCGATCATTTACGTGATGTTTTCGCCGAACGCCTCAGCGCGGACTTCAAGACGCTAGATCTGCGCATCGATCCCGCCGATGGCGAACGCCTGGCATGGCTTTATCAGCACGGTAACGTCGTTAATCGCGAGGACCGCGACGACGCCATCGAAATTCGCGTCCGCCTGTCCCCTGCGGAAGCCGCTTGCTATCAACAGCGGACCGGTTGAGCCGCGCCAACGCCCGTTGATCTTCTATTCATATTCTACTAGTAGAATATGATCTTTGGATGGTGAATAGGAACTTGCCATGGCGACTGCGAAACATCAGAAGAAATGGCGCGACAAACACCGCTTGGTGAAATCGCAACTCAACGTTATGGCACGCAGCAGCGTCCATGAGAATCTGAATGACTTTTCGGACAGTTTTCAACTGCGCGGCAAGGGCGAGGCCGTATCATTTTGCGCGTTTGTAACCCGCGCACTCATTCAACGCGCTGATTTCAGCACCGAGGCGGCGCGGATGCTGGACGATTTCATCGCCGCCTATCACCGCGACCGTGACCTGCATCAAAACTAATTTTCCGCCGCGCACTCGCCAAGCCGGCCCGGGCGGTCCATTATCCGCTGATGATTACTGATCCTGAAGCCGTTGGAAAATTGATCCGCGAGGTGACCGCCGCGGAAATCCTGCCGCGCTTTCGCAATTTGACCGCCGATGAAATATCCAAAAAAAGCGCCGGCGATGTCGTCACCGTCGCCGATATCGCCGCCGAAGCAGCGCTGGCCGCGGGACTTTCAGAGATAATGCCGGGTGCCCACATCGTTGGTGAGGAAGCCGCAGAAAATTCGCCAGAAAGCTTGAATGTGCTCGCCGGTGACGATCCCGTTTGGATTATCGACCCGGTCGACGGCACCCAGAATTTCGCCGACGGCAAGGACTGCTTCGCCGTCATCGTCGCCTGGGTTGAGGGCGGTCTGACGACGGCGGGCTGGATTTATGAGCCGGTCAGCGATGCCATGGTTTGGGCGGGCAAGGGTAGGGGAACCTGGATCGACGGCAAACAGGTGAAGTATGCCGATGCCGGACCGATCAATACGCTTAGGGGGTCGCTAAAAGATCACATCGCCGAGCGGATGCGCCGCAAACATGGCGCCGACAAATCCAATTTACCGGCGGACATCGTGCGCTACCGATGCGTTGGTGCCGAATACGCCGATTTGGCACGCTGCAACCTGCATTTCGCGCGCTACGGTGGACGCCTGAAACCATGGGATCACGCCGCCGGCGTGCTGATACACGATGAGGCCGGCGGTTTCAGCGCGGTTTGCGAAACCCAAAAACCCTATCAGGTGACGCCCGATCTCGAGCAGCAGACCTTGCTGATGGCCCCCTCTGATGACAGCTGGCGCCAGCTAAACAACTTGCTCGCTTAGCAAATTTTAGTCACCAAATCGGAGAACGCAGGCATGACGGCCAGAGAGGATTTGCGCAAGACCGGCGCGGAAATTCGGCAGCAGCTGGGCATTGCCGATCGCACAGGCCCGGAGCTGGCACCGGGGTTCTCGAATCTGACGGATGAGTTGGTCTTCGGTCGGATCTGGTCGCGCCCCGGCCTGGCGCTGGAAGACAGAATGTTAGCGACACTCGCGGCGCTGACGTCCAAACAATACCTGCCACAGTTGGCTAAATTTGTAGCTGCCGCACTGCACATCGGGTTCGAATCACGCCTGATACAGGAAGTGATGCTCCATTGCGCCATGTATGCCGGCGTGCCCACCGCGGTGAACTCGCTTGATGTCGTCCGCGGCGTCCTTGCCGAAATGAACATTGCGCAACCCGAGGCCGAGTTGGAAGAGGCCGATCTCAATGAACTTCTGACAATGGGCCAAGGCATGATGCGGGCGCTGCATGGCGAACGTGCCGAAAGCGGCTACGCGGCGCCAGCGGCGGCGGCCAGCGGACTTTATGGCTCAGCTATTGATTATCTGTACGGTGAAATTTGGAACCGGCCCGGCATCACCCATCGCCAAAGGATGATCTGTTCGATTGCCGCCTTCAGTGCGTTGCAGTTGGAATCCCAGCAGAGAAAGTTCTTACCCTCAGCGCTGAACGTTGATCTGTCCAGGGCCGAGATCCTTGAGGTCATCATCCAGACCGGCCCGTACACCGGCTTTCCACAAGCCTTCAATGCGCTCGCCGTCGCCGAAGAAGTCTTGCCCTGAAAAGTATCCCATTCACACCAACGTGAAAATCTTTGCGAAGACACGGTAGGTTCTGATGCTCAATACTGAGCGCATACCAGTCTGACGCGACGGAACATCCGGCGTGGCCACTGTTCATGGGAGACATCAACAACAATGAAACGCCAAAAACGTAAAGCTCAACGCACCAACAAAAAAAGCAATCCCGTGGCGACAACCGCCACCACGGCCGAGGCCGAGGCAACCCCGACACGGCGAGGTTTCCTCAAGAAAGCACGCAATGGCGCGATAGCAACATTCGTTGTCGGCACCGGCGGCTGGTTCGCGATTAAGGACGTCCGCGCGACCATGTGCGAACACGACCTTTCGAAAATCGGCAATGGCCTGCCAGCCGTTGTCCAAATTCATGACCCGCAATGCCCCCGTTGCGTGGCCCTGCAACGCGAAGCCCGTGATGCCATGTGCGAATTGGATTCCGACAAGCTACAGTTCCTTGTCGCCAACATCCGAAGCGAAGAGGGACGAAAATTGGCCGCCGCGCACGGCGTCGGCAACGTCACGCTATTGTTGTTTGACGCCAAGGGTCGCCGGCGCGATATCGTCGCGGGTCCGAACGAAAGCGACTACCTGACGAAAGTATTCCAGCGCCACCTAGCGCGTTTCGGCAACAGCTGAGCGCACAATTTCCGGCCATCTCTGACCGCTTGCGACATCGTAAAGAGCCGCTAGACTTCACCTGATCAAGGAAAGCTCGGCTCTGCCATGACCCATTATGATACTTACGGCGCCTACAAAGCCTATGCGACGCCCACCATCGGGCCCAAGCATATCCGGCGTCTGGACGCGGAAATTTGGGCGCCTGGCGAATGCCGGACCGACATGTCGTTTTTGGAAATAGGCTGTGGTACCGGTTTATTCCTGGGTTATTTGGGTGCCAAAGGCGTCGAAATCTATATCGGCATCGATTTTGACCCCGCCTTGACTGAAATTGTCCCCGAAACCGTGCGGGCGCATTTTCATGTCGCCGACGTCTGGGAATTTGCTGAGGCCGAGATTACCAACGGAACGCGCTACGACCGAATTATGATGTTCGATGTCTTGGAACATTTTGATGCCGCTGACGGCTGCCGATTGTTACAGAAACTCAAAGACTTGTTAGCGCCCAATGGTCAGATACACGTGAAGGTCCCCAATGCCGGCTCACCTTGGGGCCAACAGTTCCAGTACGGCGACCTCACCCACAAGACCGCCTATACCCCCGAAAGCATGCGCCAGCAGGCCTATGCGGCGGGTTATGCATGTCGCGATATCTATGCGCAACAACTCGGCAGCCCACCACGCCGGCGTTGGGAGGCCATGGTGCATTGGGTTCTTGATCGCGTATTGACCAGCCCGCCGGACATCTGGGCCGGTAATTTCTACGCAGTATTGGCGCCGGAGACGGAAAACACTTAGTCCCGATGCCATGTCTAGGAAAACTACGCCGGGCACGGAATTCTACGCCATGGCCTTCAGTACCTTTGACGGCTGCGGCGCGACTTTGAGAAACTAGGGAGAACTAAAGACTATGACCAAAACAGCATTCATCGGCCTCGGTGTGATGGGCTATCCCATGGCTGGCCACATGGCCGCCAATGGCCACGACGTAACCGTTTACAACCGCACGGCTGCGAAAGCCGAGAAATGGGCCGCGGAGCATGGTGGCAGCCACGCCGCAACGCCCCGCGAAGCGGCACAAGGCGCGGATGTAGTCTGCAGCTGCGTCGGCAATGATGATGACTTGCGCAGCGTCGTTTACGGCGATGACGGCATTCTGGCTGGCATGAAGGATGGCGCGATCTTCGTTGATCACACGACGGCGTCGGCCGACGTGGCACGCGAAGTTGCCGAAGCTGCGGCCGGGAAGGGCATTCGCTTTATCGATGGTCCCGTATCAGGCGGCCAGGCGGGTGCCGAAAACGGTAAGCTGACGGTCATGTGCGGGGGCGAGCAGGGGCCTTTCGACGAAGCCCAACCGGTGATGGATTGCTACGCCCAGGCGGTGACACTGTTGGGCCCCGTCGGTAGTGGGCAGCTTTGCAAGATGGTCAATCAAATCTGCATTGCCGGCCTTGTCCAAGGTTTGTCGGAAGGCATCAACTTCGGCACCAAGGCCGGCCTCGACATGACCAAGGTGATCGACGTGATATCGAAGGGCGCGGCGCAGTCGTGGCAGATGGAAAACCGCGCGGCGACGATGATCGATGACGAATTCGAGTTCGGCTTTGCCGTCGATTGGATGCGCAAGGATTTGGGCATCTGCTTCCAGGAAGCCAAGAGCAACGGTGCCCGGCTGCCGGTGGCAGCTTTGGTTGATCAGTTTTATGCCGGTGTTCAGGCAAAAGGCGGCAACCGCTGGGATACGTCGAGCCTGCTCAGATTACTCAGCCAGGACTGACCGACGTAAAATTCAAGAATGTGGCCGGGAACCCAGGTTTCCGGCCCTTTCTATTTGGCCAGCGTGGATTCTACCGAAGCGCCAGAATGAGGCTTGGGGTCGGCGCGAAGATGTTCTTGATCTTCCAAGGTATAGGTCTTGAAACCAGGCCCGCGCTTGCGGTTCTTCGCCACCTTGGTCGCATTGCTGGCGATCATCGGCAAATCGGTGATCACACGGATTTCGCCGTTCGTGCCACCAAGGCCGATCTCGGCAAGCTTGTTGCGGGTATCCTTTTTAAGCGACCGGCCCTGCATGCCGACCCGGCCTGTCTTTCGGTTATAGGACATGCCCAAGATATATTCGTTTCGGCGCAGGAAAATGACGGTTTTGGATTTCAGGATATCGCCCTCGCGCTCCCAATGGACGCGAAAATAGCCTTTGCGGTGATAGGCGAAGTCGGATGCATTCGCATCAGTCGCGAAATCCTTGCGGATCTTCTCGATTTCTTCCTTTTCTTTGGTTAGGTCGATCTTGTTGCGCCGAATGCCTTCGTAAAGTTCCACCTTGGCCAAATAGCCATCAAAAATGAATTTGTATTAGCCCTGGCGAGTAATCTCGATCTCGGCGTCGTAGCGCATCGGCATGTAGCAGCCGCCGAGCACGATAAACATGAAGGTTAGGGCCGCAAACTGCCTGAAACCGGGAATTTTCGGAAATGTCATGCCTGTCCGCCGTCTGGTTCTTATGGTCCGCTCATCATAGCTATCTCTGTTGAGTACCGCGAGCCCCCTGATCGGTTCATTTTTATTTATTCTGCGGCCTCGCGTTCGGCCTGTTTGACGGCGTCCCAGGCGGCTTCCATATCATTCAGGGACGTATCCTTCAGGGCAATCCCCGCATCGGTGAACATGCTCTCCATGGTCCGAAAGCGTTTCTCGAACTTCTCATTGCCTAGGCGCAGCGCGGTTTCAGGGTCAATGCCCCACTTCCTGGCTAAATTGGCGCAGGCGAACATCAAATCGCCGATTTCCTCACCCATCCGCGCTTCATCAACGCCGCCGGGTGCCGCAACTTCGGCCTCAACCTCGGCAATCTCTTCCTTGATCTTGTCCAACACGTCTTCGGCCTTATCCCAATCAAAACCCACACGCGCCGCGCGCTTTTGCAGCTTTTCGGCGCGCGTCAGGGCGGGAAGCGCGACCGGCACATCGGCCAGCGCGCTCAAGTCCGCGTCTTTCTGGCGTTCCTTGGCTTTGATATCCTCCCACGCCTGGGTTTGCGCTTCCGCCGTGCGCACACCTGCGTCGCCAAAAACATGCGGGTGACGCCGGACCATCTTGTCGGACACCGCTTTGGCGACGTCCTCATAGCCGAAATGCCCGGCCTCATGGGCCATTTGCGCATGAAACACCACCTGGAACAGCAAATCGCCGAGCTCGTTCTTCAGGCCCTCCATGTCGCCCTTTGAGATCGCATCGGCAACCTCGTAGGCTTCTTCGATGGTGTAGGGCGCAATGGAGGCGAAATCCTGCTCCACATCCCACGGGCAGCCGCCATCGGGATTACGCAGCTTGGCCATGATCTCAAGCAGCTTATCGGTGTTGTCACTCATGCGGGCAGGGGCTTTCGGGCTGGAGGTGGGCGCGGGCGTTGATGCCTGTTTTAAACCTAGCGCGATACTGAAAAGGCGGGAAGGACAAATGCGTCAAATACACATGATCATAATCTACTAGTAGATTAATTTTTATTATTTCCATTATTCTCGAAATAACCGTGGCGGCAAGTGACAGTCGTGCTATATCTATTCTCAACACATCAATGCTCGGAGACTTAACCCATGCGCGTCCAATTGGCCCTCAATGTCCGCGATATCGATGAAGCCGTGGCGTATTACACCAAGCTGTTTGGTGTCGAGCCCCACAAACGGCGTCCCGGATACGCCAATTTCGCCATCGACGCGCCACCATTGAAACTCGTCCTATTCGAAGACAAGGACGCCACCGAGCGCCTCAATCACTTAGGCGTTGAGATGTTCGACCACGACGACGTCATGGCTGCCGGCGACCACCTGGAAACTCAGAGGGCATCCTGACCCAACGCGAACACGGCACGGTTTGCTGCCACGCCGAACAAGACAAAGCCTGGTCCCGCGGCGACCCGCAAGGCATGCGCTGGGAATGGTACCGGATCACCGACGACGAACCGGACAAAGACGACGGCAGGTGGGTGACGGAAACCATCGAAAAAGGTGAGACGGCGCCGAAGGGGTGTTGCGACTAAACCATTTCCAAAATTCATTGAAACAAGGTTTAGCAGAGCACTTGCACGAATTCTCCATATCCTAAAAATCGCATAATATATATTATGTAAAATTATATGTTATATCTACAAAACAATAACTTACATTTACCGTATTCGATACTATCGAGGCTGTAAAATTGGCCAGAGAACGCGGAAATGCGAGCGCGGGCGTCCCTGCCCGGCGGATGGCGTTATCAAAGTTTCAGAGTAAATCGGAATCGAAATTGCCGACGAAATTGCCGACGAAATCGAAATTCCAGCGAACGCGTAAATCGTTCAAATTGAAAAATCGGCGGCGCCGCAATCGATCAGTCGGGGATATCGACAATCATCCCGTCAAAGGCCGCTTCGACCCCTTTCGGCAAAATTTTCGATAATGCATCGAAATCGAGGTCGGGACCAAGATGCGTGAGGATGGCGCGTTCGGGCTTGATCCGCTCAATCCATCCCAGTGCCTTTTCGACATGCACGTGCGTCACATGCGGCCGATCGGTGAAGCATCCGACAATCCAGGTATGGATGCCGGCCAAAGCGTCAAACCCTTCTTCCGGCAAATTCACCAAATCGGTCGAATAGCCGAAATTGCCGATCCGATACCCAAAAGTGCGGGTATGGCCGTGATCTTGGTCAAAGACGCTCATGGCGACGCCCGAAACGTTAAAATCATCTCCCGGATTAACCTCATGGGGAATCAAGACCGGCTTATAGTAGCGGTCGGCGCCCTCGGCCAAAGGCGTAAGTGTGTATGCGAACCGTTCATTGATGGTTTGCAGTGTCAGCGCATCACAATAGATGTCCAAAGGCGCGTTCATCACCCGGTTGATACCGCGCAGATCATCGACGCCGTTCAGATGATCCGCATGGGCGTGCGTATAAAGAACCGCATCCAAGTGCGTCACGTCGGCGTTCAACAGCTGCTGGCGGAGATCCGGCGAGGTATCGATGAGGAACCTTTTGTCATCGACATCGACCAGCATCGACGGCCTGAGGCGGAAATTCTTGGGATTGTCCGGATTGCACTTGCCCCAACCGGCGCCCGCCACGGGCACGCCACCGGAACTGCCACTGCCGAGAACACTCACTCTCATGACGCGGCGTGGCTCTCAATCATGGAGCGTTCGGTCTTATTAAAGAGTGTGAAAAAGTTTTCAGACGTGATCCGGCCCAATTCGGCGACATCCAAGCCTTTCAATTCGGCCACGGTTTCAGCTGTATAGGCCGTGAACGCCGGCTCATTTCGCTTGCCGCGCTTCGGCACGGGCGCGAGATAAGGTGAGTCCGTCTCGACCAACAAGCGCTCGACGGGCACGGTTTTGACGGTCTCACGCAGCTCGCCGGCCTTCTTGAAGGTCACGATGCCGGAAATCGATATATAAAGCCCCAAATCAAGGGCTGCGGCCGCCAATTCAGGGCCGCTGGAAAAGCAATGGATAACGCCGGGATAAGCGCCCTTTGCATGCTCATCGCGCAAAATTCGTGTCATATCGGCATCGGCATCGCGGGTATGGACGATGATCGGCAGCCCGGTTTCACGCGCCGCACTGATATGCGCCCGAAAGCTTGCTTCCTGGCGCCCCCGGTCAGAATGATCATAAAAGAAATCAAGGCCGGTTTCGCCAAACGCCACGACTTTCGGGTCGTCCGCTAAATCCATCAACGTTTCCGCCGTCGTTTCGGGCTCACTGTCGGCGTTATGGGGGTGAATGCCGACACTGCACCAGATGTTATCGTAGGCCGCAGCCACGGCATGAATTTTTGGGAACTCGGTGACCCGCGTGCATATTGTCAGCATATAATCGATGCCCGCGTCACCGGCGCGGCTGACGACTTCATCCAGTTGATCCTCGAAATCGGGGAAATCAAGATGACAATGGCTGTCGACGAGGCTCACTCTCGGGCCTTTATCCGTGCTCAACCGCCCTCCTCCTCGACGAAGCGCGGGAAAGCCCCTTCCGGCTTCGGCAACTCAAGGCCAGATTCCAGCGGCTGAGCATCCGGGCCAGCAGCGGCAAAATCACGCTGATCGGCGCCCTGGGACAATTGATCAAGCAGGACATTCGACGTTTGCGGCATGAACGGCTGCGTTAAGACCGCCAATTGGCGGATGGTTTCACCCAGCACATAAAGCACCGTGGCCATGCGCGGCGGGTCTTCTTTCTTTAGCTTCCAAGGCGCTTGCGCGTCCACATACCCATTAGCGGCGCGGATCACCACCCAGATGGCTTCCAGCACTTCATGGAAGGACTGCACGTCGATCTTGGTGCGGATATCAGCCAACAGGCCGCGGGCCTGGCCCAGCAACGCCTCATCATCAGCGGTGAAAGCGCCGGGTTCGGGCACCCGGGCCTCGCAGTTCTTGTTGATCATCGAGAGCACGCGCTGCGCCAGATTGCCGTAATCGTTGGCCAGTTCACCGTTCATCCGGTTGACCATGGCGCGTTGCGAGAAATCACCGTCATTGCCAAACGGCACTTCGCGCAGCAAAAAATAACGCACCTGATCCAAACCGTAAGTGTTCACCAGATCAATGGGATCGATGATATTGCCCACGGATTTTGAGATCTTTTGGCCTTCGTTGGTCCACCAGCCGTGTGCGAACACGCGTTTCGGCGCCTCAAGGCCAGCCGCCATCAGGAACGCCGGCCAATAGACGGCGTGAAAGCGCAAGATATCCTTGCCGACCATATGCAAGTCAGCCGGCCAATAGCGCGCGTATTCGACGCTTTCGGTTTCCGGATATCCCACCGCCGTGATGTAGTTGGTCAACGCGTCCAGCCAGACATACATGATATGATCATCATCACCCGGGACCGGCACACCCCAATTGAATGTCGTACGTGATACCGATAAGTCCTGAAGGCCGCCTTTGACGAAGCTTGTCACCTCATTGCGCCGGGTCTTGGGTAGGATGAAATTGGGGTTGTCGTCATAAAATTTCAGCAACCGGTCTTCCCAGGCTGACAGCTTAAAAAAGTAGCTGGGCTCTTCGACCCACTCGACTTCGGCACCCGATGGCGCGGTTTTCTTGCCGTCGGCGCCAGTTGTCAATTCATCTTCACCGTAAAAAGCCTCGTCGCGGACCGCATACCACCCCGCATAAGCGCTAAGATAGATATCGCCCGCGTCGATCAGCCGGCGCCAAATGTCCTGGCACGCCACTTTATGGCGCTCTTCGGTGGTGCGGATGAAATCATCGTGGGAGAAATTCATGAAATCAGCGAGATCGCGGAAATTCTGCGACACCCGGTCGGTGAACGCCTGTGGGTCAATACCTGCGGTCTGGGCCGATTTTTCAACCTTTTGGCCGTGTTCATCGGTGCCGGTCAGAAACTTCACGTCATAGCCGTCGAGACGCTTGAACCGCGCCAATACGTCGCACGCCAACGTCGTATACGCGTGCCCGATATGCGGTGCATCATTGACGTAATAAATCGGCGTCGTGATGTAGTACGGTTCACTCATCGTTGGGAATTACCCTGGGTCTAGGTCGGTTTCAGTCGATTATGGCCAGCGCGCTAGGATCGAACGGCCTGTTCCATCGTCGAAAAGGCGTTCAATATCACCTGCTTACGATCCAAATTTCGGTGATCCGCGCTGCTCAGAAGATGGTCGACTTTGTCCCAAACATCAAGCCATCGATCGACACTGAGCGCCGGTCCGATGCGCTGGAACAACTGGGCTTCGCTGGCCGCCAGTTGGGTGGCACCGCCGCCGACATGGCGAATAAGCCGCGCCAGGGTCCAGCGGATCAATTCCGACGCCGCCTCAAACGTCGGTCCACCCTTCTGTCCGCCGCATGACGTCGCGAATTTATGCAATGCCGGCACGTCAATGCGTGGCAAACCGTCTAACAACGCCATCACCTCGCCATAGACACTCAGACCGCCCGCGTTGATTAAATCCAGAGCACTGCCAATGCTGCCTTCGGCTAATGCCGCGACAACGCGTGCATCATCCGCGGGCATGTCAGGGGCGTAGCGCGACATTAACGATACAACCGTTTCCACCGCCAACGCTTCGAGCCGCAACTTCTGACAACGCGAGCGAATTGTCGGCAACAGCCGGCCAGGGTTATGGCAAACCAACAACAACAAGGCATTGGGTGGTGGTTCTTCGAGCATCTTCAACAGCGCGTTGGCAGCGTTGGTGTTCATTTCGTCGGCGGCATCGACAACGATCACCCTCCAGCCCCCTTCCCCGGCCGTCATATGGAAGAAATTCTGACTTTTCCGGACATCGTCAACGACGATTTCCGTGCGCATCTTGCCACGGTCGTTTTCGGTCCGCTCAATCACCAAGAGATCGGTGTGGCCGCCGGCGACGATACGTTTGAACACCGGGTTTTCGGGCGCCACGAACAATCCTTCATCGGGGCCCGCAGGTGCTAAATCGGCAGCCGAGAACAATCCCGTATCACCACCGCCGCCGTCATGACCATAGGTCAGGACGTAGCGCGCAAACCTGTAGGCCAGCGTGGCTTTGCCAATCCCCTTTGGTCCCGAAATCAGCCATGCATGGTGCAATCGGCCACTATCAAGCGCGCCACGCAGGTGATTTTCCGCGGCCTCGTGGCCTTGAAGCGCCTCATTGGCCCGAGGTTCGGGAAAATCTTGGTCTAAATCTACTTCGGACATGGCTGGATATACGGTTCAACCGAGTTGAATGGACAGGCGCTCTTTGATGCAGGCTATCACGTCCCGGTGGACCGCGTCTTCGCTAGATATGGCGTCAATGACGACGCAGCGTTCGGGCTCGGCAGCGGCAATCTGTAAGAAACCATCACGAAGCCGCTGGTGAAATTCGCTGTCCATGCGCTCATATCGGTCCTCTACACCGTCGCGCCCGCCGGTACGGGCCAAACCGGCATCGACGGGGATATCCAAGATCATGGTCAAGTTGGGTTTAAAGCCGTCCAATAACTGCTGATGAAGATTATCGATCAACTCAATTTCAAGGCCATGGCCATAACCTTGATAGGCGATGGTCGAATCGTGAAACCGGTCACAGATCACCCAGGTCCCGCGCTCCAACGCCGGACGAACCACGGTCGCGACGTGTTCGACGCGGGCCGCGTAATGCAACACGACTTCGGTCAGCGGCTGCCAGCGCGCAACATCGCCGGACACTAGGAGTTTCCGAATGTCTTCCGCACCGGGTGAGCCTCCGGGTTCGCGCGTGCTGATGACGTCGATGCCGGAACGCTCAAGATCCGCGGCCAGACGCCGGACCTGGGTTGATTTCCCTGCCCCTTCACCGCCTTCAAACGTTAGGAAAACGCCATCAGCCATGTTAATTACCCGGCTTCTCCGAACAAAATATTGCTCAGCGCCGCCCACAGGCGACCGATGACGCCCAACCGCGCGACATCAGCACCAGCAACAAGAGGCACGATCATGTCGTCGCGGCCCGGTACTTTGACTTTGAGCTGACCAATTACGTCCCCTTTGGCGACGGGCGCTGGTACTGCCTTGTAGGTCACCAACACCTTCATCTTGCGCCGCGCCTTGCGGGGGATGGTCAGCGTCACATCCTTACCGATCATCATCGGCACACGCGGCTGCTCGCCTAGCCAAACTTGCGCGTCCTCAATCTTTTCACCGGCCTTGAACAGCGCATAATTGTTAAAGTCCCGAAACGCCCACTCAAGCAGCCGTTCGGGTTCCTGGCTGCGCGCCTTTTTTGATGCCAAACCATTGACGACAAGAACCAGACGCCGCCCGTTACGAATGGCCGAAGCCGTCAGACCAAAGCCCGATTCCTGCGTATGCCCGGTCTTCAAGCCGTCAGCACCCATTTCTTTGTACAGCAACGGATTGCGGTTCATTTGTCGAATGCCGCCATAAGTGAACTCAGTTTCTTTGAAGAAGCGGTAATATTCGGGAAATTTTTCGATCAACCGTTGGCCCAAGGTCGCCAGATCACGCGGCGTCATACGATGTTCCGGATCAGGCCAGCCAGTGGCATTGCGAAACGTGCTGCTGGCCAATCCGATTTCCCGCGCCCGCTCGGTCATTTCGACGGCAAAGCCGGCCTCACTGCCCGATAATCCCTCGGCAACGACGATGCAGGCGTCATTGCCCGACTGCACGATAATCCCGCGGATCAAATCTTCGACCTTCACGCGTTTTCTGGGCGACAGGAACATCGTTGAAGAGCCGCTTTTCGCGCCGCCTTTGCGCCAGGCATTGTCGCTGACGCGGAACGTATCGTCCAAGGACAGAGATCCGTCTTTCAGGCGCTCAAAAAGCATATAGAGGGTCATCAGCTTGCTCATGGATGCCGGGGCCATCGGCGCGTCCGCATCCTTGGCCATCAACGTCTCACCGGTCGCAACCTCAATAATGATCGCCGATTTGGCAATCGTCTCGATGGCCTGTGCCGATGAGCCAAATAGCCCGGCAAAAACCAATCCGAAAGTTAACGTCAAAGATAACTTAAACATTTTAATCATTTGTTTTTACACTATTTTTAGGAACAAATTATGGTTCCCGGCGATGCCGCCTAACGATTATTCAACGATGATCCTAGCGCTCTTATAGCCGGCCCGAACAACCGATCCCATCATCCGGTCGGCTTCAGCGACGCTGGCGAGCGGTCCAACGCGAACCCGATACAGATCACGGCCATTGACCAACACATTGGATATATTGACCGGTCCGACGGAAGACAGCCGCGCGCGCACCTTATTGGCATTGTCATATTGGCCGAATGCCCCGGCCTGGACGAAAATATTAGATGCGCCGACAGGTGTTTGGATCACCGTGCCGTTGGTTGGTTCCGGCGCCACCCTTGATATCGAATTCGCCGCTGGTGCCGGGGGGGCCGACCGAACCAATGGCGCATTTTGAGGTGGCGGCACGGCGCGCGCCGCAACGACCGGTTCGGATGCCTTCGCCCCTTCCGGCGGCGCTAGGGTCTCGCCGGTGACTTTGGCCTTTGGCAGGCGTTTGATGGTAATCGGCGAGCCGACATTCGCCAGTTCGATCTGGTTTTGCATCCGGACCGCCAATGCCCGGCTTTTATCAGCCAGAATTTGCACACGGACCTTCGCCGTGCCCTTTTTCTGAAAACCCAACAATTGCGAACCGCGGCGTGAAATATCAATGATCCGGCCTTTCGCGAAAGGTCCGCGGTCATTGACTTTGAGAACCATCGAACGGCCGTTCTCAAGATTGGTGACCCGCACGTAACTGGGCATCGGCAAGGTCCGATGCGCCGCCGTCAGGGTGTTCATATCGTAAATCTCACCGTTCGCGGTGCGGCGGCCATGAAACTTGGTGCCATACCATGACGCAATGCCGGTTTCATCGTAGCCGTAGTCTTCTTTCGGGTAGTACCAAGTGCCGCTGATTTGGTAGGAATTGCCGACCTTATAGCCTGGCGCCGGCTTTTGTTGATCCACCGCACCAACGACTCGTTTTGCCGAATGAATAGCAAGCTGCGTTTCGGAACACGCCGAGAGCCCCAGCACCGCCAGGGCGACTACCCACAGACCCTGATACCGGGCTGTCCGCATCATATACCACCTATTCTCAAATCCTTCGCAGATTGCCTATATCTGGTATGAAAAACAAGGGAAATCACCCTATATGTAGTTCAACAGCTCGCGACGCCCCCAACTGCGCGTTATTTGGGGACCACCCGCTTAACCAAGCGGCGGCTTGGGTAGCCATCCGCTGGCAATCCGACCGATTTTTGAAAATCCCTGATCGCCTTCCTGGTCTTTGGACCGGCGCGGCCATCGGGCACGCCGGGATCAAATCCCCGCCTTGCCAAGTGTCGCTGCATCTCAAGGATCTGCGCGCGCGATAGAGGTTGATCACCGGCGATTTTCGCCACCAATCTACCTTTGCCCGTAAACCGATCCGCCAAATGACCGACGGCCAGAGCGTAAAGATGTGAGCGGTTCCAGATCATGATCGTGCGGTAATTGCGATAAGCCAAAAACGCCGGTCCTTGAAAACCCGCAGGAAGCATCACCGACGCGTCGATATCAAGCGATGGCAAAACGCCGCCGTCGGCGCGGCGCACGCCCAGTTTCCGCCACTCCTCTAAAGGTTTTCGGGTATCTTCGCCGGTCAATGCGATATTAAATCCCTTGGGCAGCTTCACTTCACGGCCCCACGTGCGATCTATATCCCAACCTGACCGGCTCAAATAATTCGCCGCCGAGGCGAAGATATCGGGCAGGCTGTTCCACAAATCGCGTTTGCCATCGCCATCGAAATCAATAGCGAAATCCCGGTACGTGGTCGGGATAAATTGGTGATTGCCCATGGCCCCCGCCCACGACCCCTTCACACCCGCCGGAAAATGTCCGCCATCGATCAATTGAAGGACGGCCAGCAGTTGCTGGCGGAAAAACCGCGCCCGCCTACGGTCATGAGACAACGTCACCAAGGCGCCCACCACCGGAAACACACCAGTGTATTGCCCAAAGTTGCTCTCTAGCCCCCAAAACGCGACTAGAAACCGGGGCTGCACGCCATATTTCTTATGCACCCGTGCAAGCAGGGCGCGATGTGTCTTCAGCATCTCGCGGCCTTTGGCGATACGTTTCTCGGTGATCGCCCTTTTGAAATAGCTGCCCAGTGTCAATGTGAATTCCGGCTGCCGGCGGTCCAGTTCAATCACCCGCTTGATTGGCTTCACACCATCAAGCGCACGTTTCAAGGTGGCTTCCGAAATTCCCATTTTTGACGCGTCCGCGCGCAACTCAGCCATCCAGCCGGCAAAGGGCGGTGGCGGGCCAACGGTTTTCGCCATACTGGGGTCGATTGGCAACAACGTGAGCACAGCGCCCAGCAATGTGGCGGCCGTGGTCGAACGGAATTTTCTGATATCAGTCATCAACGATGGATCCTGGTTTCACGGCCACCGAAGATGCCACGAAAGAGTTAAGATTTACTGGCCTGATTCAGCATCGGCCGGCTCTTACAAATTAGGCCCCGGGTAAAGCGTGTCGGTCCGACCCGTTAACCAATAAAACAATAAGCCGATGCCTTCATGCAACGCGCGCGTTGCGCTGCTCATGCCGTGCCCAAAACTGTAACCGAAGGCAAATGTTGCTGTGCCCGTCGTATTGTAATCGACGGGATAGGCAATGATCTTCCATCCGGCACGGCGAAAGGTGCCGAAGGCCCGGGGCATATGGAATGCGGACGTCACCAAAACCCAGGTCTCGGACGGTTTCGGCTGCGCGATAGCAAAGCTAAACTTGGCATTTTCGGCGGTATTGCGGGAGTTATTCTCAAACGTCACCCGCACCGGATCAAAACCAAATTGCCGAAATACCTGCGGTGCAAAATCAGCTTCTTTGTATTGCTGCTGAAACGGATCACCGGAACCGCCGGTGAAAATGATCTTTGCATTGGGTGATGACCGAATGATATCAGCGACGGCGGTGATACGCTCCATTCCGTCCCCCAGTTGCGGTTGCCCCCGCGCCTTGCTGAGTTTCGGGCTAATTACGCCGCCCAGGACGACAACCCCATCAATGTGCGCCGGCAGAACGGGATTTGCGGGAAAGCGATTTTCCAAATGCTGAATGGCAAGATCGCCAATCGGTAATGCTGTCACCAACACGGCACAAACAGCCATCACACTCGACAAAATACGTGCCGCACGGACCTTATTCAGCCACAGCAAGACGGCCAGCAGGCAAATCCCGAGAAACACCAAATTCAACGGGTTGAGCAAATACCAGAGAATTTTCGACAGCCAGAAAAACATGCGTGGTGATACTCCGTGGACTTGCCCGCCGCAACACAGAACTCGCGCGTACGGCAATACCCACCGTTAGTGTGGACGAGCGCCGCATAAACAGTTAGAAAGCCGCAATCCCGGCACAGCCAGGATGCGCGGACGGGTGGCCGAGTGGTTGAAGGCACTGGTCTTGAAATTCAAGAAAAGGCAACATGCTTCGACCGTATTGGTCGGGAAAGGCCTAGGTTTCCAGGCCTTTCCCTTTTTTACTTCAGAACATTCCGATCAACCCAGGCCTATCCAGATGTACTTCGTGACCAGTTTGTGACCAACAGCCAGAAATCGTTAGCTCAAATCCTCTCGCCCCGACCATTTCTGAATGCCAACCTGGGTGCCAACAGAACCGCAGAAAACAGCCATTCCGCGTTTTCAAACTTTCTGTCAAACTCCAAGAACGCCCCCAGTCTCTTTCATTCGCCTGCACCGGCGTGGTATAATCGCGCATGCGATATTGCCTTCCACGGCAAAGATCATCCGCATTCACCCACACTGTGAATATCGAACCAACACCGGTGCTCTGTCACGTTTCAAGAGGGGTGGCTTGATGTTTGACGGCAGTCTAATGCGGTCTAGTTGTGACGCACACTAACCTCATTTTCGGAGGACGGAAAATGCCTAAACCTAAGCCTACCTTTATTCCCGACCCTCGCTTCTACACTGCCTATCAGGTG